>DATCZR010000320.1:0-12800 GCA_036525835.1 Cyclobacteriaceae bacterium | reverse complement strand
TATGCTGATTCTTACCGCAACGCAATTGGACTCAAAGAAGGGCAACGCCCATCCTTCTCACAGAATCTCTATTTCATGTTCAAGCATCAAATAGGAACCATGTTCATGCGGTATTTCATGTGGAACTATGCAGGTCGGGTTAGTGATGAGCAGGGTGCCGACTGGCTTGGTCCAAATGGCTGGTTTGAAAAAGTACCTCAGGCATTGGCCAATAATGGTGGTCGAAATAATTTTTTTATGATTCCCTTCGTGTTGGGTCTAATTGGCATGTTCTATCAATTTAATAAGGACACCAAAAACTTTGCCGTAGTTGGCCTCTTGTTTATCATGACGGGAGTAGCTGTAGTGGTGTATCTCAATTCCCCTCCAGTAGAACCTCGCGAACGAGATTATATCTATGCCGGCTCCACTTATGCTTTTGCCTTCTGGATTGGCTTTTCCATAATCGCCATAGGCGAGACTTTGGGTCGATACTTGAAAAATCTAAAAGCAGCCGCTATGGCCGCAGTAATTATTGGAGCCTCTGCTCCAGCTATCATGGCCGCAGAAGGATGGGATGACCACAACAGATCTGATCGGTTTTTCTCTGTTGACTCTGGCAAAAACTACCTCGCTTCTTGTGCTGATAATTCCATATTATTCACTGGTGGAGATAACGATACGTTCATGCTATGGTACGCACAAGAGGTAGAAGAATTCAGGCAAGATATGCGAGTGATTGTGTTGAGCTACTATAATACCGACTGGTATATCGAGCAATCCATGCGCAAGATGAATAAGTCAGAGCCACTGAAATATACGCTCACCTTGAATGACTACCGTCAGGGTGGTCCTAATGATTATCTTCCGTTTGTTGATCTAAAGCTTAGTGCCATTGATGCCAAACAATACCTGGAGCTGTTAGGCAAGAACCATAAACAATTGAGGAGTGATGACCGGAATATCGTCCCGAGCAAAATACTTACCATTAATGTTGACAAGGAAAAAGTGCTAGCATCTGGGATTATTCCGGAAGGTATGGAAGACCTGGTGGTAGACCAAATGCAATTGAGGCTGATTGGCGGAGGGCTGGAGAAGAAAGATTTGGCTTTGATTGACCTCCTGGTGACAAACAATTGGGAAAGACCTATTTATGTCAATCATACTTCACTTTCTCAATTTAAGGTAGATCTCAATCCGTATGCAATCCAGGAGGGTAACACAAGCAGAATTTTACCCATCCGGAATCCAAATCCGAGAGCAGACTTTGTAAATGCAGATTTGAGTTATGAAAACCTGGTGAACAAATGCAGCTACCGAGGACTCGATGACCCAACCATTTATTATTCTGAGGACTATAGAAACTTCGTATTGAATCATCGCAGTGCCTTTAATTCAGTGGCGCAAGCGCTGATCGACAAAGGTGACCTTGAAAAGGCAAGCAAACTATTACTTTTCAGCATTACCAAAATGGCTGACAAGGCGGTACCCTACGATCATACTGCTGCCGAAACAGTTAACCTATTATTTCAGGTGGGTGAAAAAGAAAAGGCAATCGAAATTGCGAATATAGTAGGTGAACGAGCTGATGCGATGGCTGCCTACTTAATTGGCAAGGGTTATGGTTTGACTTTAGAACTAAGAAAGAACATCTATATTTTGGGTGATTTACAGAGCACACTTTTAGAAAACGGCGAGTCTGATTTGTCAACCAAATTTGAAGAAATGTACAATCGACATGTTCGCGACCTTCAAATCAATGACTCCAGTCCTCAGGATTATTGATCAGGCTAAATGCATTGAATATCCTTTCGAACTGACTCGAATAGTTATTTTTCAACTATCAGGAATAAATCAAGCGCACTGGAAGCCTCTTCTGTAACCGGATAATTCTCATGTGTAATGGCAGAGACCAATGCATCATCAGCCTGCTTTAACTTATTTCTGTTCCATCGGTTGAGGATTTCATAAGGTATTTTTAATACACTGGCAGGAAGTCGATGTTGCAAATCCAAAAAATCAAGCCTTGCTATTTGTTCAACAGATTTCTTATTTTGATTGTAATAGCTCATTACTTTTTCGTCACCAGTAATACCCATCATTTTGGCACTCGCAAAATACCTATTGGCCAATGTCAATAATTCCTCTGCAGTGTATTCACGAATGTGCCAGGGATTTCGTGTAAGTGACATCAACCGATTAGGTGTAGTCAGGTAAGCTTTGCCCCCGGGCTTCAAGACGCGCGCAATTTCCTGAAGAAAGAGACCGTCTTCTTTGATATGCTCAATTACCTGGAAACTCAGCACGGTATCAAAAGAATCATCCGCTATGCCTGCAAAGGGTGGTATGTTTCCACTTAAGAACTTTCCGGAAGGGTATTTTATTTTCAACCCCGCAATTATGTCCTCGATCTTATCAATCGCAGTGTAGCTTTTCGCCTGACTCATAATCAACTCAATACCCCTTCCCTCTCCGCATCCTACTTCCAATACATCGCCTTTAATCAGCTCTACAATGGCAATATAAGCCTTGAGTAACCGTTGATGAAGCGGATTGTCTGAAGGGAGTTGATCCGATGTGATCTCTGTTGTAAATACCTTACCCATTTCAAATCTTAATTTGGAGCAAAATTAATCCAATCCATTAGAATTAACGTGTAATTTTGATAGTTGAATAACAAGATGAGAATTCTGATTTTCCTTTTCTGCATCACCCAAGTTGTCGGAAGTGCTCAGTCCCTTTCCAATGAAAACCTGGCTCATTTATATGATCCTCAAGATGAAATAGATTTTCAGTCACTGATGGTGAAGCAGAATGGTAAAATGTTGGTAAACTATTCACTTAATGCAAATCAAAATAAGTCTCCCGAATTATTCCTTCTGCAATGGGAAGAAAGAGTTTCTTATTCCCAGCGTCAAGGCACTATGATAAGAACTGACTCATTATTGATTGCTGGTCCTGAATTACACACCGGTGAAATCGAAGTAAGCATAAAAAATGATGCCTGGCTCCTGCTCCTAACTATTACCAAAGTAACCAGTTCAAAAACATGGGCTTATCCCTTTTTAATTGAAAACATTTTTCCGGTAAACGGCTACGCCAAAACTAATTCTCAAAAAGTCTTTAGTTCATATTTAAAAACCTTAACACCCTATACCTTTATTGGCCCAAATGATAAGGAGAACTTGTTTGTTTACTATTACAACGACACATTTAGCTCTGCTTATCCTCCCTTTTCTAAATCCACTGCTGGAGCTGATCCTTTAATGCTTCACGACTCCACCTTTACCATTAAGAGTGGCACCACCACTACTCTTAAAAATCAGGGACTTTATTTGTTTCAAGCAGACACGACCTCTATTGAAGGGTTTGCCTTCAGGGTAGAGTCTGGCTCTTATCCCAAATTCACCCGAATAGAGGATTTGGTAGAGCCCTTGGCTTTTATTTGTACCAAGGATGAGTTTATCAAACTTAAATCTGCCAATGGAGATAAGGTAGAATTTGATAAAACTATTTTGGGTATTACGCGCGACCGTGACCGGGCCAGGCGATTTATGAAAAGCTATTACAGCCAGGTCGAGCTTGCCAATCAATACTTCACCTCTTACAAGGAAGGCTGGAAGACCGATATGGGAATGATTTACATCATCTTCGGATTGCCTGATGAGGTTCGAAAGACTGGTCAAAATGAAATTTGGTACTACAAAAACACACGAACCAAATTTGTCTTTATAAAGAAAGGGAGCATATATGACCCGAGCTACTGGGTTTTAATGAGAGACGATCGTTTCACTGAGACCTGGTATAACAATATCGACCTGTGGAGAAAAAGTAGATTTTAACGTTAATTGATACGACCAACGACTTATTTGCTGAAATTGCGCACCCATGAATAAATCTGAAATGATCTTTGGCACCCGTGCCGTGATGGAAGCAATCAAAGCGGGTCGCGAAATTGAAAAAATATTTATTCAAGCCGGCTTAAACAATGACCTTACCAAGGAATTGATAACGGTAGCTAAAGAAAATGATATTCCGCTTTCATTCACGCCACAACAAAAACTAAATAAACTTTCGACTAAAAATCATCAAGGTGTTATTTGTCTCCTTTCCGCAGTTAAATACGCCACGATGGAAGACCTCATTGATCATGCCTATGCTAACGGTAAGGAGCCTTTCTTTTTAATCCTTGACAGAATTACAGATGTAAGAAATTTTGGAGCCATCGCACGCACCGCAGATTGTGCGGGTCTTACCGGTATTATCATCCCGGATAAGGGCAACGCCCCAATTACCGGAGACGCCATGAAAACTTCCGCTGGTGCCCTGAGCTATTTACCCGTTTGCCGTGTCAAGGATTTTAAAAAGACAGTGCAAACCTTAAAAGAAAATGGAATTCAGGTATTGGCTTGTACCGAAAAAGCAGCCACCACACTTTATGAAGTCGATTTGGTTTCTCCCGTTGCCATCATTCTAGGATCTGAAGAAGATGGCATTTCCCACACCTTACTAAAAGAAGCCGATCAACTGGTGAAAATTCCTATGTATGGAAATATTGCCTCGCTAAATGTTTCCGTTTCAGCAGGAATCGTCTTGTATGAGATCATACGCCAGAAAAACTATAAATAGGTGTTTCCGTCTGACTTTGCTTTTAAGTCATTGACAAAGCGCCTGAATAAATCTTCTTTATCTTTTTCACAAACAATAATGACATTGTCGAATTCTCCGACCAGGTAATTTTGTAATCCCTGAACCACAATCAATTTATCTTTGGAACCTTTGATTACAGAATTTCGAGTGTCATAGACCATCGCATTAGCCTCCACTACATTTTTGTCCGAATCCTTTTTATGTATCTCATGCAAGGAACTCCAGGATCCAAGGTCAGACCAGGCAAAGTCGCTCAACCAAACAAACACATTGTCGGCCTTCTCCATGATCCCATAGTCTACAGAAATATTTTTACATTGGGCATAAGCCTCTTCAATTGCCTTTGGTTCATCCCTCGTAAAAAACCGGGGCGAAGCTTCTTCAAATACTTCAGCCAATTCAGGTTGATACTTTTCGAACGCACTGATTATGGCTTTAACACCCCAAATAAATATTCCCGAGTTCCATACAAAATCACCACTATCGATAAATTTCCTCGCTAATGAAAGTATTGGCTTTTCCGTAAACGTTTTGACTTTCTTTAATGGATCCTTGCTATTCAGATATTGAATATAACCATAGCCTGTTTCCGGCCTCGTGGGTTTAATGCCCATGGTAATCAACTTATTCTGATCTCTGGCCTGCTCCACAGAATTAGCAATAGTTTTTTGAAATACCGATTCATTCAGAATCACATGGTCAGCTGGACTAACCACGATTACCGCGTCAGGTGTGTTCTTTGCAATCCGGTAGCTCGCATACGCAATGCAAGGGGCCGTATTTTTACGCATGGGTTCAACCAGTACTTGCGATGCATCAACCTCCAATTGTTCCATAGTGATACCTGCCAGATCTTCATTGGTGACAATGAAAATATTTTCCTTTGGACAAAGCGGCAGAAATCGTTCGTAAGTAGATTGAATCAATGTTTTGCCAGTTCCCAATACATCCAGATACTGCTTAGGTTTCGAGTTTCTGCTATATGGCCAAAACCGAGTACCAACTCCGCCTGCCATCAATACCACAAATAGCTTTTTATCCATTATTTAGTAATTAGATTGGAAAATAAGCATTAAACGATTCCCTCTTTGAGTAGATCATGTAAGTGGACAAAGCCAATCACTTCGGCATCCTTAAGGACAATAAGTTGTGTAATACTATTTTGTTGCATAACCTGAAGTGCTTTCACAGCCAATTCTCCAGACTCAATAGTTTTTGGGGTTTTTGAATAAATGGATTCAGCTTTGGCATCCTCTATTTTAATTCCCCTTTGAAGCATTCGCCTTAAATCTCCATCTGTAATAATACCCAGTAATTTTTCGTTGGCATCAACCACAGCAGCAGCACCTAATCGCTTAGATGATATCTCAATGATAACCTCATTTAAAGGTGTATCTGCTTTCACTAACGGCAAATCCCTTCCAACCATAATATCATCAACTCGTAAATACAGTTGCTTACCAAGCGCACCGCCTGGATGAAATTTGGCAAAGTCCTCACTCGAGAAATTGCGTAAGTTTAAAAGGCAAACCGCGAGGGCATCACCCAGGGCCAAATGGGCAGTAGTACTTGTGGTTGGAGCCAAATTATTTGGGCAGGCTTCTTCTCCTATGGTAGCGTTCAGCACATAGTCTGCTTGCTGAGCCAAATAGGAATCAATATTGCTAACCAAGGCAACAAGTTTAAATCCTCTTCGTTTTACGAGCGGCACCAGCACTTTTATTTCTGGTGTATTTCCGCTTTTAGAAATACAGATTACAATGTCTTCATTCTGTATCATGCCCAAATCGCCATGGATGGCATCTGCTGCATGCATAAAGAGTGAAGGGGTTCCGGTTGAATTAAGTGTGGCTACAATTTTATTTGCGATAATGGCACTTTTACCAATACCTGTAATGACTACGCGTCCCGTTGACTTGATAATTTCCTTCACACAAGCCTCAAAATCATCATCGATAAAGTCCGTCAACCTCTCAATAGCCCGGGCTTCATTTATTAATACATCCGTGGCTACTTTTCTAATATTTTTTGTTAAATTCAATGCACTTACTTGGTTAGAATTAATGGGACGCTAAGATAGGTATTTCAGAGATTAATTATGTTTTGTTATTTATGATTGTTGCAGAAGAGAAAGACGCTTTAAAGGATAAACTCAAAGAAATATTTGGTTATTCAACGTTTAGGGGAAATCAGGAAGTTGTAATTAATAACATACTTGACGGAAAGAACACATTTGTAATCATGCCAACCGGGGCAGGGAAGTCTTTGTGCTACCAGTTGCCCGCCATGATCAAGGATGGTTTGGCCATTATTATTTCTCCGCTTATAGCGTTGATGAAAAACCAGGTAGATCAATTAAATGCCTACGGCATCAATGCCCGGTTTTTGAATTCCACCCTCAGCAAGTCAGAAGTTACCAAACTAAAAAAGGATTGCATCAACGGTGAAGTAAAACTCTTGTATGTTGCACCTGAATCACTCAACAAGGAAGAATACATCGAATTCTTACTAAAGGCCCGTGTGTCTTTTGTAGCCATTGATGAAGCTCACTGTATTTCGGAATGGGGTCATGACTTTAGACCTGAGTACAGAAAAATTAAGAGCATGATTGCTCAGTTGGGTAATTTGCCTGTGATTGCACTAACTGCTACTGCCACGCCAAAAGTACAAATCGATATTCAGAAGAATCTGCAAATGGAAGAGGCCGACATTTTTGTGTCTTCTTTCAACAGAAAAAACTTATATTATGAGGTAAGGCCTAAAAAAGAAACCAAGAAACAACTCATTAAATTCTTAAAAGAAAATAAAGGCAAATCGGGGATCATCTATTGTCTCAGCAGAAAGAAAGTTGAAGAGATAGCTCAACTACTCAACGTAAATGGATTTAAAGCTGCTCCGTATCATGCCGGTCTTGATGCTGATGTGCGTGTAAAAAATCAGGATGATTTCCTCAACGAAGAAGTTGACATTGTAGTAGCCACTATCGCTTTCGGTATGGGCATAGACAAACCAGACGTGAGGTTTGTTATTCACTATGATGTGCCAAAGTCACTGGAAGGATATTATCAGGAAACCGGTCGTGCGGGAAGAGATGGACTAGAGGGCTTATGCCTCATGTTTTACAGTCACAATGACCTCAGCAAACTAGAGAAATTTAATAAAGACAAACCTGTTCAGGAAAGGGAAAACTCTCGCATACTCCTTCAGGAGATGGAGTTTTACGCGGAGTCTCCCATATGCCGAAGAAAACAACTGCTTCACTACTTTGGTGAAGAATTTTTGGAGGATAACTGTGGGTCTTGTGATAACTGCGTACACCCCAGAGAACGATTTGACGGCACTGAGTCGGTCAAATTAATTTTGGAGGCGGTAAAACAAACCAAAGAACGATTTGGTTTATCTCACTTGATCAACGTGGTCAGAGGCATTAAGGACGAGTATGTGATGAGTTACAGTCATGAAAAGCTGGCTGTGTTTGGCAAGGGTCAACACGAAGAGTCAGATTTTTGGAAGTCCGTTATTCGTCAGACTTTAATTTATCAATACCTGGAAAAGGATATCGACAGTATTGGTGTTTTAAAAATTAAAGAAAAAGGGAAACAATTTTTGAAAAAGCCGATGCCTATTGAATTGGCGAGGGATCATGACTTTACCACTGAAGCAAGCGAAGAAGAATCCTCAGAACGCGTACCTATTAATTCGAAAGCCTATGATGATAAGCTTTTCGAAATGTTAAAGGCGCTCAGGAAGAAAATCGCTAAAGAAAAAGATTTGCCTCCTTATGTCATCTTTCAGGATCCATCTTTGGAAGAAATGGCAACCACCTATCCAACTACCAAGGATGAACTCGCCTCGGTGAATGGGGTAGGTATGGGTAAGGTTCAAAAATTTGGTAAGAGCTTCCTTGAACTAATCAAAGAATACGTTGAAGAAAATGAAATTGAGACTGCAGCAGATGTAGTCGTAAAATCTTCGGTCAATAAGTCGAAAATCAAAATTTTTATTATTCAGCAAGTGGATCGCAAAGTAGATCTGGAGGAGATTGCAGAATCAAAAAATTTAAGCTTTGAAGAGTTGCTGACAGAGATCGAGAACATCTGTTATTCCGGAACGGTACTGAACTTGGACTACTACATTGATGATGTCTTGGACGATGCCAAGCAAGAACAAATTTTTGACTATTTTCTTAATTCAGAAACAGACAGCATCGAAGATGCATTAGCCAATGAAGATATGAGCGACTTTTCAGAAGAAGAGATCAGGCTCATGCGGATTAAATTCCTATCTGAGTACGCCAATTGATTTAATTAGGCGGTTCTAATTTGCCTCAAAGAGGCTATCTTTGAGGTTTTTAATTTTAGGCAATTATGAACATACTGGTAGTGGGGAGCGGTGGCCGAGAGCACGCGCTCGCCTGGAAAATAAAGCAAAGTCAAAAATGCTCACAAGTATTTGTTGCGCCAGGCAATGCGGGTACTGCCATGATTGCACAAAATATTGAAATAGGAGCTGAGGATTTTGAAGCCCTTGGCTCCTTTTGCAAAAAGAATGATGTCCAATTGGTTGTGGTGGGTCCGGAAGGCGCGTTGGTACAAGGAATTCGTGATTACTTTGAAAGTGATTCATCGCTTAGTCATATCCAAATGATAGGTCCTGGCAAGAGTGGTGCTCGATTAGAAGGAAGCAAAGACTTTTCCAAGCAATTCATGTTTAGAAACGGAATTCCTACCGCTGCCGCTAAAACTTTTGAATCCGAACAGTTGACTGATGCCCTAGCCTATCTGGATAGCGTAAAATCGCCAATCGTATTAAAGGCAGATGGACTCGCTGCCGGCAAGGGGGTTGTTATTTGCGCTACTGTTGAAGAAGCGAAAGAGGTGATTCGCGAAATGCTGGTAGGCAAAAAATTTGGTGAAGCCAGTAACAAAGTACTTATTGAGCAATTTCTAGACGGAATAGAACTTTCTGTATTCGTGCTTACCGATGGCAGTCATTATGCCATTCTTCCAGAAGCAAAGGATTACAAACGCATAGGAGAAAATGATACCGGCCCTAATACAGGCGGAATGGGTGCCGTATCACCAGTGGTTTTCGCGGACGCTGCGTTTATGAGAAAAGTTGAGGAGCAAGTGATAAAACCGACCATAGCGGGGTTGGCTAAAGAGAAAATTCCATACAAGGGTTTTATTTTTATTGGATTGATGAATGTAGATGGCGAACCCTTTGTAATCGAATACAACACGCGGATGGGAGACCCGGAAACTCAGGCTGTTCTACCGCGAATTGATACTGACTTTGTGGAATTACTTTTGGCTACCGCAAAAGGTCAATTAAAATCCGGTCTGGTACCGCAAAAAAATATAGTAACCTCCGCGGTTGTGATGGTAGCAGATGGTTACCCCGGAGGATACGATAAAGGAAAAAAGATTACAGGAACCGAGGAAATGGCCGGCAGTATAATTTTTCATGCTGGCACTAAGCGTGAAGGAAGTAATATAGTTACCAATGGCGGACGGGTACTAGCTGTAACCGGGCAAGGCAAAACAATGGATGAAGCCATCGCTGAAGCATATAAAGGAGTTTCGCGTATCCATTGGGATGGATTATATTTCAGGAAAGATATTGGACAGGACTTAAAAAAGTGGGCTAGCTCACTTTAAACAGATATATATCATATGGGGTGTGCATGTGGAACCGAGAAAGACGGAAAAGTAGGGGGTTGCAACAACAACGGAGCGTGTCAGACCGGGGGTTGCAATAAGATGAACGTATTTGACTGGCTTTCCAATATGGAAATGCCAACAGCAGATAAATTCGATATTGTTGAAGTGCGTTTCAAAGGTGGGCAAAAAGAGTTTTTCAGAAATGCCGACAATCACGATTTAACTACTGGTGACGCTGTTATTGTGGAAGTTCCCAATGGCCATCACCTTGGTCATGTTTCTATGCAAGGCGAGTTGGTTCGACTCCAAATGATGAAAAGAAAAGTAGTTAATGATAAGACTATAAAGAAAATATACCGCGTTGCCCATCAAAAAGACCTGGAAAAATATGAGGAGGTAAAGAAACGCGAAAATCCAACCTTGTACCGCACCCGAGAGATCATCAGAAAACTGAATCTCAACATGAAGCTTTCTGATATTGAATACCAGGCTGATAACACTAAGGCTACCTTTTTTTATTCTGCTGATGACCGTGTTGACTTTAGAGAGCTAATAAAGATCTTGGCTTCGGAGTTTAAGATCCGTGTGGAAATGCGCCAGATCAGTCTAAGACAGGAGGCAGGACGACTAGGTGGAATTGGTGTTTGTGGAAGAGAGCTTTGTTGCTCAACATGGCTTAGCGAATTCAAAAACGTAGCAACCAGCGCAGCCCGATATCAAAATCTTTCATTAAACCCTAGCAAACTATCAGGCCAGTGTGGGCGCTTGAAGTGCTGCCTTAATTACGAGCTGGAAACTTATATGGATGCCCTCCAGGGTATACCTAAAGTTGAGGAGCCCCTGAAGACAGATCAGGGAGAGGCTGTCCTTCAAAAGACAGATATTTTCAGAAGAATTATGTGGTTTGGCTACAACAGGGAAAATACATGGTACCCCATCAATATTGATCGGGTCAATGAGATTTTGAGAATGAATCGAGAAGGTAAAAAACCTGCCAGCCTGGAAGAAAATCTGGCGGCAGAAAAAATTCCCATTTCATCCTTAAACAGTGACCTTGAGAACATGGACAAAAAGTTCAACATCAAGTCAAAGAAGAAGAAGCGGAAGAATAAAAATCGAAGAAGAAAGAACAACCCAAGGAACAGCGGAAACAACGCATCAAACCAGAAAAAAGAATGAAGAGCTGGATGAGTGTAGCATTGTGGCTTGTATTATTTTCTTGCGATTCCGATCGCGTGTACGAACGGCAGGTTGATTTTAAAGATAAATTTTGGGGCTCGGACACAGCTCCCAAGTTTGAATTTGAGATTGCTGACCATACCAGAAATTATAACATCTATTGTACGGTAAGAAATTCTTTGGAGTTTCCATTTTCAAGAATTTTTGTGACTTACTATTTGAAGGATTCCCTCAATAATCAACTCCAATCAGAGTTAGTCTCTACCTATCTGTTTGATCAAAAAACCGGAAAGCCAAATGGATCGAGTGGACTAGGCGATTTGTTCGATCATCGAATTTCCCTACTAAGAGATTATCACTTTGAGCGTCCTGGTGCATACAGCCTCAGTCTGGAGCAGTTTAACCGAAAAGATACTTTGCAAGGTATATTGGCAGTAGGCGTACGAGTGGAAGTAGTCAATCCGAAATAATTCAGGTGCTATAAAAATAATAAGGGTAACCCTCACGGATCACCCTTATTCCATTGTGCCTAATCCCTAAGCTACACTTGGAGATATGGCTTTTTTCTTATCCAGGTCATATACCACCGGAGCAGCCACAAAAATGGACGAAAACGTACCAACCAAAATACCAACGAATAACGCAAAAGAGAATCCCCGTAATACTTCACCACCAAAAAGAAGCAGTACGATTACCACGATCATGGTCGTTCCAGATGTAATCAATGTTCTGCTAAGCGTACTGTTAATAGCATCGTTGAATACCTTAAACCTGTCGTGCGAGGTACCCAGACCAGTGTATTCCCTGATGCGGTCAAAAATGATAACCGTATCATTGATTGAGTATCCAATGATAGACAGAAGTGCTGCAATAAACACCTGATCAATTTCAAATGAGATGCCTAACGACCCCGCAATTCCGAAAATAGCGATCACAAAAAGGGAATCGTGGGCGGTTGCTACGATCGCACCGGTACTAAACTGCCATTTTTTAAACCTAACCAGGATGAATAAGAAAATGGCAATTAACGAATAGAGTCCAGCCTCAAATGCGGAGTTCTTAATGTCATCAGCAATGGTCGCTCCAACCTTAGAAGAGGATAAAATTGAAAAATGCTGATCATCCACCTTGGCATCGTTATCAATGAACTGAAGACCAGTAAACTTCTCTAATCCATTTATCAAAGCGCTTTTTACTTTATCGTCTGCCGTATCTGACTCATCTTCTACCAGGTATGAAGTGGTAACCTTCATTACGCTATTGCTTCCATAATTCTTAACCTCTGTTCCCTGATTTTCAAACACATCAGAAAGTGCCAATTTCATATCG
>DATCZR010000319.1:0-5938 GCA_036525835.1 Cyclobacteriaceae bacterium | reverse complement strand
TGTGAAGATATCTTGAATAGTCCCACCCTGTTTCCAGTACTGGTCAGTAAGATTGGGGCCAATGTCTCCACCTCCATCAGGACGGTGACAAGAAGAACATATATTATTAAAAGTTTCTTTTCCATCCGTCAGGGCTGTCGCATCAGTTACCATTACTACAGTTGTCTCATCGATTTGTGTACCGGGATTTATAGCCTGCCGTTTCCTGATTTGCTCATTCGCATAGGCCACTTCATTTTCATATTCCTCTGCTTGCAATGGAAGAGAGTCAGTGACGTGATAGGCTATCAAATAAAATACAGCCCAAATGATAGTTACATAAAACAACCATTTCCACCAAGGTGGCAGGTGATTGTCTAGCTCTCGAATACCATCATAATTATGGTCGAGCAAAATCGTTTCTTCTTTTTCTATTGGAACTGATTTTGACACCCAACGATCAAATTTTGTCCATAAACTCAGCCCTTCTTTATATTCTATACCTAGTTTTTTAGCTCGCTCCAGGGCGGCATCTTTTGCCATTATATTCAATACACGAAGCATGAACAAGGCGACTACTATCACAAGCAATGCCACAATGAACAAAAATGCAGCAGTTACATAAAAAATAAGGAATGGATCATCCCAAATAGAAACTTCGGCTATCGTATCTGATTGTGCTGCAGCTGCAAAGGAGACTATCATTAGCGAAATAATTGCTTTGATTTTTTTCATAGCTCGTTAGGGTTTAAAGTCTCACTTGATTTAGATTCAATTTCATCTTCGAAAGGTTTATTGCTCATTTTTTTAATGAATGAGCTATCAGCAGTTAATACCCACCAGATCAAAATGAGAAAGAAAAGAAAGAAAATAACAAATGAAATGGTTGGCCAGATCGCAACATTATCAATGCCACTTAAAATATCTTTATACATATACTAGTCTGTTTAAGTATTACTTTTCTGCTACTTTATTTGCCCTGATATCCGTTCCCAATCTTTGCAAGTAGGCGATGAGTGCCACAATCTCAGCTTCTTTTACTATTTCATATCCCTCCCTGCTCAGGTTTTCAGTTATCAGTGAAGCCTGTTTGTCCAGATCTTCATTTGCAATCGCTTCATATCCATCGGGATAAGGAACACCAACGGTTCTTAACGCATTGATTTTTCCTGCTGTCTCCTCTTTATCTATCATTTGTTCATATAACCAAGAGTAAGACGGCATGATCGATCCATTGGAAACATCTCCAGGTGAGAGCATATGACGAAAATGCCAGCTATCTACATATTTGCCGCCAATACGTTGCAAATCAGGACCTGTCCTTTTTGATCCCCACAGAAACGGATGATCATAAACATATTCACCCGCTTTTGAATATTCTCCGTTAACTGGATCATATCGTTGTACCTCTGATCTAAATGGCCTAACCATTTGCGAGTGACAACCCACACACCCTTCTCTTATGTAGATATCCCTACCATGCAACTCAAGCGGAGTGTAAGGCTTTACACTTGCTATGGTAGGTACATTAGATTTGATAAGGAAAGTTGGAACTAATTCAATAATTCCTCCGATCAGGATTGACACTAATGCCAACACGGTAAATAGAACTGGTTTTGCCTCTAGCACACGGTGCCAATACCCTCCAGTGCTTGCCGCTTTCACCATTGGTGCCACTTGAGCTTCCTCGTTGGGAATAAACTTGCCTGAATACGCGGTCTTAATCAGATTGTAGGTCATAATAAGAACCCCGGTGAGGTATAACCCACCTCCTACTGCGCGTAGCATGTACATTGGAATGATTTGGGTAGTTGTCTCCAGGAAGTTCTGATAAGTAATAAATCCATCTGGAGTAAATTCTTTCCACATTAGGCTTTGCACAACACCGGCCACATACATGGGAAGCGCATAAAACATGATGCCCAAAGTGCCAATCCAAAAATGAACATTAGCCAATTGAATAGAATACAACTTGGTTCCCCACATGCGTGGAATAACCCAGTACAAAATTCCAAAGATGAGGAACCCGTTCCATCCAAGGCCGCCCACGTGAACGTGTGCTATGATCCAATCGGTGAAGTGGGCAATCGCATTAACGCTTTTTAAAGAAAGTAGTGGACCCTCTAACGTAGCCATACCGTACGCAGTAACAGCCACAACCATAAACTTCAAAACCGGATCTTCACGTACTCTGTCCCAAGCTCCCCGAAGGGTAAGCAAGCCATTGAGCATGCCTCCCCAGGATGGAGCAATGAGCATGATTGAGAACACCACACCTAGCGACTGTGCCCAGTTGGGCAGTGCAGTATACAGCAAATGGTGAGGCCCAGCCCAGATATAAATGAAAATAAGCGACCAAAAGTGAACTATCGAAAGTCGATAGGAGTAAACTGGCCGGTTAGCTGCTTTCGGCAAAAAATAGTACATCAAAC
The DNA here is from genome assembly GCA_036525835.1 of Cyclobacteriaceae bacterium. Lineage (GTDB taxonomy): Bacteria > Bacteroidota > Bacteroidia > Cytophagales > Cyclobacteriaceae > ELB16-189. The sequence goes on along the minus strand of DATCZR010000319.1, from coordinate 3,527 downwards.
CTAGAAATGGAGTAGTGAGGAAAAAAGCAACGGCATTATGACCATACCACCATTGCACCAAAGCATCCTGAACACCCGCATACCAGGAATAGCTTTTGAACAAACTCACCGGCATTTCGAAAGAATTGACGATATGCAGAACCGCAACGGTGATAAAAGTGGCGATGTAAAACCAGATTGCCACATACATATGCTTTTCCCTTCGCTTGAGAATAGTGCCAATCATGTTCCAACCGAATACAACCCAAATAAGAGCAATGGCTATATCAATTGGCCATTCCAACTCAGCGTACTCTTTCGATGTGGTTAACCCAAGTGGAAGGGTAATAGCTGCCGCCAAAATGATTGACTGCCATCCCCAAAAATGAATCCAACTGAGCATATCGTTGAACATTCGGGTTTTTAGCAGACGTTGCATGCTATAGTACACACCGGCAAACATCGCATTACCCACAAAGGCAAAAATGACCGCATTGGTATGCAATGGTCTTATTCTTCCAAAGGAAGTATAGGCTAAATCAAAATTCCACAATGGATAAAAAAGCTGAATTGCGGCTAAAAGCCCCACGGACATGCCAACTATACCAAATATGACCGTTGCGATGATGAATGCTTTGACAATTTTATTGTCGTAGCTGATTTTTTCTAATTCCATAAAAAGATGCGGTTTTGGCGATTTTTCAAATCTAAAAGTAGAATTGATGGCTGGGGCTAAATATGATTGGAATTAGACAAAAAGATGATTTTAGTCAGTGGATCACTAAAACCGTTCGCTTTTAGATTAATTCACTACCCCGAATAATAGGCATGGATATTGTCATTCTTTGTATTGTATTACGCAATAGTGATAATTCGAATAATACATAAATGAATACTGAAATGAAGGCCTAACAAAACCTAAAGTCGTTCCTTTCAATTGTAAACCCTGTGATGTGGCAACCGGCCATGAAATTCAAAAAAGGTTTGTATTACCTTCTCAGAAGTTTCTACGTGAAGATAATGCCCCGCATCTTCAATTAGAATCACATCAGCTCCTGGAATAACTTCCTGATAGTATGATGCCATATGCAATCCAGATACGGGATCTTGAATTCCATTGATAAGGCGCAATGGAATATTCGGTTTCTCTAAAGGAGAAACCCATCGCTCGCGATACATTTGACGTTCTTGCCTGTACCCTATTGTTATGCTGATACTCACCTAGTTTGGTAGCCTCTATAGGGTGATCCGAAGTTTGAATTCATAATAGGAACGAAACAAACTATCAACTGTGGCAGTTTGGTCCTTTACTTCAGACTTAGGGTCACTGCACCCAACAAAAAACAGGAAAGAGAGTATGATCAATAAGGGGATAGAATATTTCATTGGCTTCATCTTTCAATAAAAATTAGGAATAGGGCTATATTATTAGGTCCAATTGGCTGTAACTTTTTGACACGATCCAAACTAACCAGGGCTGCCAAATCAAAACTTCCTGCCAGACCAAATTCCATTGTTATTCCAAGAACTGATCAACGTAGAAATCAATCTTGATAACCTCAAAGAAACCTGGATAGCAATAATTCTACGTAAAAAATGAAACTGCTCTTTCTTGTCTTTTACGGAATTATCACTGGTCCAATATTATTGTTCTGAAGTTTTTTTATAAAATTCACAAACTCCTCTTTGATTAATTTATTATATGCAGCTTCCTGAGTGTTGAGATTATTTTTCAATACTTCATAAACTTCGTTATGAGGATCCGATGGCTTGAAGTCGGCTGTCCCTGCCGTATTGGTCAGGTAGTCCAATTTCTCCCCTATCTTGGCAGGCCAGCGCACAGCATCCTGCCCATTACCAGAAATTTTCGTTTGTACAAGATTATTTTCCAGGTCCCTAAGTTTTTTCTCCATATCCGAAATTTCTTTCATCATCGATTTATTGTCTTTGGCTTTGAGTGCGTCATTGAGGTCAAGCAATTGTCTACGTGCCAGTTCAATTGAGTTCACCATCTCAGCCACCTTGTTCATATCCTTTCTAGCCTTGATGATGAAATCAGTCTGAGCTTTAATGTCGTCCAGGGTACCTTCTGAATGAGGATCTTTGATCACATTAATAGTTGACTTAAAACTTATACCTCCTGCCACCAGATGCACGGTATAATTTCCTGGAGGTACCAGATAGGTATTTCGTCCAAAATTCGGATTTTTCCTCGTTCTCGATTCTGACATCGGAAACCATGGTGCGGCCTCGGGAGGCGTACGAAATACAATTTCTGTGGTTGGATTGCTTTGCAAATCCCACCACACACGATTGATACCTGGCTTTGCCTTATTCTCGATCGAACGCACGGTATCCCCGGCCGCGTTGATGATATGAATCTTCACACTATCCAATTCCGATCCTGACCAATAATTAATCGGTGCACCGTAAGGCGGGTCTTGTCCTGATGATGCCTCCGGAAAGAACTGCATTGTGCTCGTAATACCCTGAAAACGATAAGTATCATGAGGATTAAATAAGGCAAGTATAGTTTTGGTATCCTGAGGCATTTGTTGCAACGGAGAGATATCATCCAGAATCCAGATACCTCGTCCATAGGTACCAACCACCAAATCATTGAAATGCTCCTGCACATCGATCCAATACATTGGTGTATGGGGCAAGTTACTCATGAATGTTTGCCAATTTTCTCCGTCATCAAAAGAGATAAATAGTTTGGTTTCTGTTCCGAGGTAAAGCAGTCCCTTTCGTACCGGATCTTCCTTTATCATTCGACAATAATTCAAATTTCCACCATCAATGCCTTTGGTAATCTTCTTCCAGGTTTTTCCGAAATTGTCCGTCTTGTACACATAGGCCTGAAAATTACCTACTTCATGTAAATCAACTGTCAGGTAGGCTTTTCCTTCAGCCCATTTGGAGGCGTCAATATTTCTGACTGTCCCTAAGGGAGGCAGTTCAGGTAAATTTTTGGTCACATTGGCCCAAGTCTTAGCACCATCCTGGCTTACTTGCACTTGGCCATCGTTAGTACCGGCCCAAAACACACCTTTTTTAACAGGCGATTCTTCGAAAGCATAAATCACATTGGCATACTCTACCCCAATATTATCGGGTGTTAACCCTCCTGACTTAGTTTGCTTGCTTTTGTCATTCAAAGTCAGATCAGGACTGATCACCTCCCATGACTGACCACCATTAGTAGTGCGATGCACTACCTGGCTGGTCACAAAGATGGTGTTGTGGTCATGAGGAGATATCAATAGCGGAAAAGTCCATTGAAATCTGTACTTCACTTCTGAAGCGGGATGCCCCGTTGTTAGTTCGGGCCATACCTCCACATGCCGAAACTGTCTAGTTTGTTCATTGAAGCGAGTTACCACTCCACCCAGCGCACCATATCCTGAAGCACTCGACCAGACTATGTTAGGATCCTTGGGATCAGGGGTGGCAAACCCACTTTCTCCACCTCCTATATCATGCCACATACCGGTGGTAATTGTGCCAGCACCAAAAAATCCATTTGTCCTGGAACGACTCGGTCC
>DATCZR010000318.1:0-3155 GCA_036525835.1 Cyclobacteriaceae bacterium | reverse complement strand
CCTGATTAATGGTCCGGTAAGAATAGGCTGCGGAGTGGGCTGCATCCATATGGGCATGGCGGGCGGCATAACTGTATCGACCTTCACATCATCCCAACTAAAATCTTCTTGCGTATCCTGATTGTCCCATTGATCAAATTGATTTTGATCGAAATTATCATTTTGGTTGTTGTCAAAATTATCAAGCGGAGCGCTATCAAAGTTGTCTAACAATGAAGGCATCACTTCCACTTTTACATAATCAAAGTGATACTCATCATCAAAAGCATGCAGTTTGTAAGATCGATCAATATGCAAGGCATGGTATTCAAAAAATTGCCTTGCGTTATTAAAGAAAATCCCTGCATTTGTTAAGTTTTCATTTTCAATGACTTGGCCAGCCACAGTAAGATATCCGGTAAGTGTTGCCACATCTGCATTTTCTCTGGCTATGGCATTGGCTATGGCACCATAATAATCAACAAACTGAGGGCGTACCTTATACCCCTTTTGCTTCATCAACCTTGCCTGCTTCTTGATTATCTGTTGTTGGTCTAGTCCCAGTTTGCTCCAAACGGTTGCAAAACCGCCTGCAACAGCTTCCGCATCCACACTGCGGGTGTTTTCAAGAATAACGCGGACGCTATCTTGAAAACCAAGCTTGACGGGTGGTGAGACAGGTTTTTGGGCCAATAGGCTGAGGCAGCCTGCCAAGGAAACCCATGCATATAAGAGAGCCTTTTTCACAATGGAATAAACAGTGAAATTCGTAAATAATGGCCAAATAAGCTAAAAACGCTTAATGCTTAAACGTAGGCAAGGACATCTAAGATATAATTGTAAGTTACCTTTTTGGGCTACTTGTTCATCTGCAGCAAAAGTGAGACCCAATTTTCGCGCACCTCACTGTTTACGTGCTTAAGCTTATATTGATGCGCTCGTTCTACCAAATCAGGTATATCCTTTTCATAAAAGCCACTCAATAGAATTTGACCATCGGGATTTAGATAGGAGGCATACTGCGGAAGCTCTTTGAGTAGAATATTCTTATTGATGTTGGCCAGCACCAAATCAAAGTTGTGATCAAAGGTAAGATTGCTAATCTCTCCTTGCCTAATGGAAATGTTGTTGCAATTATTCACCTGAATGTTCTCCTTACCATTGATCACGCTCCATTCGTCAATATCAAATGCATCTACCTGTTTGGCACCACGCTTAGAAGCCATGATGGATAGTATGGCAGTGCCACAACCAGCATCCATCACCATCTTGTCTTTATGATCCAATTCTAATTGCGCTTGAATCATCAAATAAGTAGTTTGATGATGACCTGTTCCAAAGGACATTTTGGGCGTGATGGTAATCGCGTAGGGATATTCCTTTTCTATTTTGTGGAACTCGGCCTTAATTACACATTGGTCGTTTATGACAATGGGTTCATAGCCTCTCTCCCACTCTTCGTTCCAATTTTTCTTTTCAATTCTATCCCATTTGAAATCAAGTGGCTCCACCTGATTATACTTCTTTCTAATTTCATCTATTTGAAATTGATCAAAGCGATCGACTTCAGCGTAAGCTTCAAATCCGTTTTCATTTTCCAAAAAGGAGTCAAATCCAGTCTGGGAAATTTCAGCTATCAGAATTTCAGAAAATTGGGGATCACAGCGAACCGTTAACCGAGTGTGATACATTGAGGTAATTGCTCAGGCAGACTTAATAATCTCCACAAAGTCGCGAGATTTTAATGAAGCGCCACCCACCAGGCCTCCGTCTACATCGGCACAGGCAAATAGTTCTTTTGCATTATCCGGTTTTACGCTTCCACCATAAAGAATCGGAATGACAGACGCTGTTTCTTCCCCAAACTTGGCAGCCAAGTGCTGTCTGATAACGAGATGCATCTCTTGTGCCTGAGCCGTGGAGGCAGTTTTTCCGGTACCAATGGCCCAAACCGGCTCATATGCGATAATTATTCTCTTTAAGGCTTCGCCATTCAAATGAAACAATCCTTCCTCCACTTGCTCCTTCACTAGCATTTCGTGCGTGCCGGCTTCTCTTACTTCTAATGGTTCGCCACAACAAAATATGGGAGTAAGGTTATTGGCCAAAGCCCCATCTATTTTTTGTGCCAAAATCTTTCCGCTTTCATCAAAATATTGTCTTCGCTCGCTGTGTCCAATTATTACGTAAGGAATTCCCAAAGATTTTATCATCACAGCAGATACCTCACCGGTGTACGCACCGAATGCATGCTCGCTGCTGTTCTGTGCTCCTAGCAATATCCTGGCATCCTTACCCAGCTGTGACTTTAAAGGATGATGAAATAAAAACGGGGGGCAAATGATAATTTTAACATCTCCTTTCACTTCATCGGCTACCATCCCGATCAACTCAGAAGTTAGTTTCTGGGCTTCTTCAAGAGTGGTATTCATTTTCCAGTTACCCGCTACAATTTTTTGACGCATAGTTATTACAGGGGAAGAGTTAAAAAATTATTTTCCTTCAAAACTAAATTTTTCAGAAGGCTTATCCTTCATCAGTCGAGCACTTTTTACAGACCCATTATAGGTTACATGAACTAAATTGGATTGGTCACTATAAGATTCTGTGATTATCGTATTCTCTATTTCCAGAACTTTAAAACTATTAACATTTTCAATTTCGATGTAGGAAACAAATGCAAAGTTCTCTTCTTCGTATCCTAAAAAATTCAACTGCCTTTCTTTCCCGTCTAATTTGATTCTTAAATGTGCCTTCAGATAATCCGAAAGCAGCATTTCGGTCTTTAACCCGTCTTTGGGGTTTAAAATATCCAGATTAGGCAGATTTTTTTCGCTTCGTATAGCCGTTTCCAGGTCATCCACAAAAATGCGGGAGATGATCTGCAACGACTTCACCTTACCATTGTATTCAATTTCTGTTACAGAAATATGTAATGGATGAAAAAGAAGACCTAGACCTAATAAGAAGGAAAGCATAGTTCAATATTGATCAAAAATAAGGCCATACCCGACCCAAAACAAATAGGTCACAATTCAAGCAACCCTTTAATGTAATTGAACTGTTCAATTTGGGATATATAGCCTATAATTGTCTCCACAAAAAACCGGCATGAGTGAATTTCAACTTTACTTCACATTAGGCAAAGATCATATTCTGGATTATTTGAATGGCTA
>DATCZR010000317.1:0-23945 GCA_036525835.1 Cyclobacteriaceae bacterium | reverse complement strand
GAAATGCTTCTGCCATATTGATTTGGTTTTCCGAAGATGATGTATTCAACTCCCGGCTTTACTTTATCCAATACCCAATTAATCCCCTGGAACCAAACCAATTCCAGCTCTCCGGTTGCATCTTCAAAATAGGCCACCAATCTTTTTTTTCTTCCTCCTCCAATCATTTCAAACCGCAGGATTTTCCCCTTGATTTGAACATGGGGCATGGTTTCATTTACCTCTTTAATGGTGTAGAACCTGGTTCGGTCTTCATATCGAAATGGATACCGCTGAATGAGATCTCCATAAGTATGGATACTCAACTCTTTTTTGAGCAGTGCAGCCCGCTGGGGTCCTATCCCTTTCAGGAATTCGATGGATGTGTCAAAAAAGTTAGCCAAGATTCAAATTTACCGCAAAGACGCAGTGACACAAAGGAACTCAATCAAACGTGAAAATAGGGTGACCAAAAAAGATTTGGTTACTGAATATAAAATTTCCCAGGGTGCCACAGGTCTCACTTCCAACTCACCGTATTGATCATGTGCATGACATCTTTCTTCACATAATCAATAGCAGGGCGCAAGGAATCATTTTGCACTTTCAAATTGAAATACAACGCACCACGCAGAAAGTTTTTGCTGGAATCGGTAAGGGTAAATTGAAATTGACTGGGCACTTCTCCGTCAATTTCCGCGATAATGGCTGTTTTTCCACTGGGTGTCTTGGATATGCTTTCTTCAATCGCGTAAGCCTTAATTTGATGCTTTGCTGTAAGGATGTAGGCATCATTCAAATATTCTTTTAGCTGCGAAATACTGCCATTCAATTTTTTATAGGTGATGTGCACCGAAGCATGAAGGCTGGGGTACCAAACTTCAACCCAGTCTTTTGCGCTTACTTGAGAGGTATCCTTTTTTAAAGTGGCAAAGGTGGAATACTCAAAAAAATAGGGCAATGAATCGGGTGTAGCCTGATAAGTGGCAAGAGGAAGAACCAATCTATTGAAGCCTTTTGGTTTTGGGCGATATTCTGTCTGACAACCACTGAGTCCAATAAAAATACAAAAAAGTGAAAGGAGTCCTGTACTTAATCTCATCTATGGCTTCTCCTGATTATTGATAAGCACGCGTATTCTTTTTATTCTCCTTTTATCAACAGAAACAATAGTAAATACAAAACGACCAAAAGTTATTTGATCCGCTACCTGAGGCATAGCGCTGTTGAGTTCCAGTATCAACCCTCCCAACGATTCGTTATCACCTTTCACAGAATCAAAGATACTTGAATCCACATCAAGGGTTTTGCAAAAGTCATGCAGTGAGGTTTTTCCTTCAAACACAAAAGTTCTTTCATCGATTTTTACAAAAGAGGAATCATCTTCATCAAATTCATCATTAATATCTCCAATGATTTCCTCAATCAGATCTTCAAGTGTAATTACGCCCGATGTACCGCCATACTCATCCACCACCACGGCCATATGAACACGTTTATTCTGGAAGTCCTTTAATAAGGAATCCAGCTTTTTCGATTCAGGCACAAATAAACCAGGCCGAATCAGTTTCTGCCATTTGAATTTGTCATCTTCTTCAAGGAAGGGCAGCAAATCCTTGATATAAAGGACACCTTCAATTTTATCAAGTGATTCCTTGAATACCGGCACCCTGGAAAACCCTGTAGTTTTCACTTGCTCCAATAGCTCGGTGAAAGTGAGATCATAACTTACGGCCGAAACATCTAATCTGGACTGCATGACTTGTTTGACCGTAAGTGTACCGAAGTTAACTATTCCTTTCAGGATATCTTTCTCCTCGGCTGTGGTTTCATTGTTTTCAGTAGTGATTTCCAGGGCCTGATGTAATTCTTCCACCGTAGTGCTGTAGCCTTTTCGTTCAAACCGCTTCTCCACCGCATTTCCGAGTTTCAACAATAACCAGGAAATTGGCATACAAAGACGTTGAAGAATGATCCACGCCCGACTCATCAGCCGACTGTATGTTAAGTTTCTTTGGGTTGCGTAAACCTTGGGGATGATTTCGCCAAAAAAGGTTATGGCAAACGTGACGGTAAATGTAACTGCACCCACGATTATCCCAATAGGGGACCGGGTGTTGGCTAACTCCCACATCAAGAATGTGGAGAGTGTAACCAATCCCACGTTTGCAAAATTATTCATGACCAAAATAGTGGCCAGCAACAAATGTGGATTCTTCAATAACTGAACAATACTTTTATCTCTCGCGTCTTCTGATTCGCGACACCTATCCAGATCATGACTACTTAACGAGAAGAATGCTACCTCCGATGCGGAAACCATAGCCGACAACACAAGTAAAAAAATGATAGCGATGAAACTGGAAATCAAAAAGACATCCGGCGGGCCAGACAGCAAATCAGCCAGCAGCGCGCTACTCGGAGGTTCGTCTAAAGAAGTGGGTGTTTCCAAGGTGTGTTGATGAATATTACATCAAAATGGGAGGTCGTCTGACGAATCTGATGAAGATTTATAATCGTTGGAATCGCCTTGTGAACCTGGTGCTGATGAGGGCGCATAATCGGAAGATCCCCCTGACGATTTCGGACTTAACATCGTCATGTTATCTCCAATCACCTCTGTAGTATATCGAGTTACGCCTTCTTTTTCCCAGGATCGAGTTCGCAGTTTTCCTTCTATGTATACCATATCTCCTTTGTGAAGATACTTGGCTGCCACATCTGCCAACCCCCGCCACAACACGATGTTGTGCCATTCTGTAATTTCCTTTCTTTCTCCCGTAGTCTTGTCTTTGTAGGTTTCGGATGTAGCCATGCTGAAATTAGCCACTGTAGCTCCATTTTCAAGATGACGCACCTCCGGATCTTTACCCAAACGACCTACTAAAATCACTTTATTTACACCTGACATAGCATTATTGAATTATTCTCATCGAAATTAACCCTGCCTCCGGACAAGGCTCAGTTAACCGGGTCTTTTCCGCCATATACTGTTAACTGGACTACAAAAATACCAAAATTTCTTTGGCTACTCTAATAGGCCCTTTTCATCCAAAAAACGCGAAATCAAAATTGGTTTGGGCAATACCTTTATCTCCCGGCCAGAATAGAAATGCAATTTCGAATCTTTTAACAATCCATTAAGTTTTACACTGCTAGGCAGTGTCATAAAAACGAAGCGAGCATAAATTTTTTGATGTGTAAGCACGCTCTTTACCACCTTACCATCCAACTTAACATCAGAAAGCTCGCTCAACTTGCTTAAGACCTTGTCTCCTTCCAAAGTGCTTTCTGCTTTTTGACTCTTGCTGCTCTCTACTAAATAGAAATCATACAGACCACTCCAAATGTCTTTGTCTTGCCTTTTTTTCATGGCAAGCTTATTCCCTTTTGATAAAATAAAGTAGGTAAAATAGCGGTTACGTGATTTTACCCGATTATTTTTAATTGGAAGGAGGTCCTGAATGCTTCTTTGCTTAGCCACGCATTCAGAAGAAAACGGGCAATCAATACATTTAGGAGATCGAGGTGTGCAGTGCAGCGCGCCAAACTCCATAACAGCCTGATTGAACATACCTGGTTGTGAGGCATCCAGAAGCTCATTTGCTACCTTGGTAAAAACCTTTTTCCCATCTATTGAGCCAATGTCATTTTCAATTCCGAAGATTCGCGACAAGACCCTAAACACATTGCCATCCACCACAGCTACTGGTATATCAAAAGACAAGGAGGCAATGGCCGCAGCCGTATAAGGCCCAATTCCTGGAAGCTTTAACAAACCCTCGTATGAAGCTGGAAATATTCCATTATGGTCTTCAACAATTTTTTTTGCGCAGGCATGAAGGTTTTGTGCTCGACTGTAGTAGCCAAGCCCTTGCCATTCCCTCAGCACCTTTTGCTCGGGCGCTTTTGCAAGCTCCCTCACTGTAGGGAAGTTCTTAACAAAACTTTTGTAGTAGGGCAATCCCTGTGTTACACGGGTCTGCTGCAGAATAACTTCAGACAACCAGATGCGATAGGGATCTTTTGTGGCTCGCCAGGGTAGCATGCGATGGTTATCGGTGTACCAGGATATAATTATTTTTGAAAAATTTCTTTTACCCATTCAAATTTGAAGTTCTGCTTGGCGAAGGTCATAAAACCGCCATAAAGTCTATAATTTCAATATCCGATAATCGTTTTTTTTTAGCACATCTACGTGATTATCAAAGATTTCATTTTGTGATTGATCTTTCTGGATTAAATTTGCCGTCCTGAATTCGGAGAATACTTAATAGCTACCAACGTGACCAAAGCAGACGTTATCGCACAAATCGCTGAAAAAACTGGAATAGACAAGGCGGATGTGTCTCATTCCATTGAAGCCTTTTTCAACATTGTAAAAACATCCATGTCATCGGGCCAAAACATCTACATCCGTGGATTTGGCAGCTTTGTGAACAAAAAAAGAAAGAAAAAGATTGCGCGCAATATTTCGCGCAATACGGCAATCATCATTGACGAACATTACATCCCCAGCTTTAAACCCGCTAAAATTTTCGTGAACAAAATCAAGAATAGCGAAAAGGTAAGACAGCTAGCAGAGAAATAATCTTGTTTATCTCTGAACCGGTCATTTTTTGGTATTAAACCATTGGCCAACAATTCGTGCCAAATGACATTATGTTAAAAACCCGCATCATTCTCATACTTGTAAGCGTGGCCATCATTTGGTTGTTGTTTTTATTGCCCAAAGCGGTAGTTGAAAATGAGAGCCAAATGGAATCCACCAGCGAGCAATCAGATGAGGCTGACCCACACACCGCTGCACCTGCCGCTTTAAGACAATCCATTAATTCCTTGAATGCCCAATACTTAGCCGTATCGGAGAATCAAAAAAGTGCTATCTTTGCCGACTCTTTGGCAAGCTTGTATACTCAAGCAGGCCAATTTGACAGCGCAGCGTGGTTTGCTGAGAAAGCCGCATCGTTCTTTAATAACATGAAAAGCCTCTTAAAAGCTGGAAATAGCTACTATAATGCCTACACTTTCGCGCTGGATCCTGTGAAACAGAACGAAATGGCTGAAAAGACCAGATTTTTTCTGGGAAAGGTACTGGAAGCTGAACCTGGCAACTTAGGAGTGAAAACCAAGATGGCGATGACTTACCTAAGTTCACAAAACCCAATGCAAGGGATTACCATGTTGAGGGAAGTGCTGGCAGTCGATCCGAATAATGAAGAAGCCCTGTTTAATATGGGCATGTTAGCCATTCAATCGGGCCAGTATGAAAGAGCTATTGAAAGATTGGGGGATTTGGTTTCAAAATACCCTAACCACGTTCAGGGTCACCTGCTTCTTGGCGTTGCTTACCTAAACACAAAGGACAAAGAAAAGGCGAGAGCTGAATTTGAGCTTGTAAAAAAATTAGATGATGATCCTGCAGTTGTATCCGCTGCAGACTCATACTTAAAGGATTTGAAATAATGTTGAACCGTCCGCCAGCTGGCGGACTTAAAAGAAATTTGTATGCCAAGCGGTAAAAAAAGAAAAAAGCACAAAATGGCTACTCATAAGCGCAAGAAGCGTTTGAGAAAGAATAGACACAAGAAGAAGTAATACATTCACAAGATGTAATTTTTTAACATCCAATTATAAAGTTTTGAGTAACGAACTAATTATTAGCGCCACTCAAAACGGATGTCGCATAGCACTTCTCAAGGATAAAAATCTTGCCGAATTCCATCATGAAGAGGAAGGAAGCAAATTTGTAGTTGGTGATATTTACCTGGGCACAGTTAAGAAAGTGGTTCAGGGTCTTAATGCAGCATTTATTGATATCGGATACGAAAAGGATGCATTCCTTCACTATCTAGATTTAGGTGCGCAGTACGGATCTCTCACAAAATTCACCAAACTAGTCCGGGCTAAGAAGATTACCGGAGGCCGATTGGACAAATTCCAATTGGACAAAGACATTGACAAGCATGGGAAAATTTCCCAACAGCTTTCCAAAGGTCAAATCATTCCGGTACAGGTGGTTAAAGAACCCATTTCCACCAAAGGGCCGCGACTTTCGTGCGAGTTATCCATACCAGGCCGCTACCTGGTGCTTGTTCCTTTTAGCAACACGGTAAGTGTTTCTAAGAAGATTACGAGCAGCGAAGAACGCAAACGCCTTCTTCGACTCATACAATCCATTAAACCGGCAAATTTCGGTGTCATCATACGTACGGTTGCTGAAAGCAAAGAAGTAGCCGAATTGGACAAAGACCTGCGCAACCTCACCAGCATCTGGGAAGAGGGAATCAAACGCATGGTAACGGCCAACCCTCGCGACAAAGTGATCGGCGAAATCAGCAAAACATCATCAATCCTTAGGGATGTGCTCAATGAGTCGTTCGACAATATCATTGTTGATGACAAAAAGATTTTCGAAGACACCAAAGCCTATATCAGAACCATCGCTCCAGAAAAAGAGAAGATTGTAAAGCTGCATACCGGGAAAGCTAAAATTTTTGAGCAATACAATGTGGAGAAGCAGATCAAATCTGCCTTCGGTCAGACCGTAAGTTTGAAAGGTGGTGGATATTTGATCATTGAGCATACAGAAGCGTTGCATGTAGTAGATGTAAATAGTGGAAATAAATCCAATCGGGAAGAAAACCAGGAAACCACCGCTTTAAGTGTAAACCTGGAAGCCGCTAAAGAAGTAGCCAGACAACTCCGTCTGCGCGATATGGGTGGAATAATAGTTGTGGATTTTATTGATATGAGGAGCGCCGAGAACAAGCGGCTCATACACAAAACCATGAAGGATGAGATGGCTCACTCAGACCGGGCCAAACATACCGTACTCCCCCTTTCCAAGTTTGGATTGATGCAGATCACCCGAGAACGGGTGCGTCCTCAAATGAATATTGCTACAGTTGAGACATGTCCAACTTGCAATGGTTCAGGTTCGATTACAGCTTCCATATTGGTTTCCGACATCATTGAAAAGAACATTGAGCATCTCATGGTAAAACAAAATGAGAAGCATTTGGTCATTGCCATGCATCCCTATTTGTTTGCCTACTTTACGGCAGGTATTATTTCGAGAAGAACAAAATGGCTCTTTAAATACAAACGCTGGGTAGAACTGGTGCAAGACACCTCTTTGGGAGTAACCGAGTGTAAATACCTGAACAAGGATGGCGAAGAAATTGAGCTGAGCCAGCCCATTTTAGCTGTTTAAATTAGCTTTAGCTGTCATCCTGTCACCTTTTTAAGGTGTGGAATAATATTTGGAAAGGGTAGGCAGAATTAAATTCAATTAACCATGCAGGAAAAGGGCACCATTTCAATTCATACCGAGAATATATTCCCCATAATCAAGAAGTTTCTCTACTCAGATCACGAGATTTTCTTGAGAGAACTGGTCAGTAACGCTGTAGATGCCACTCAAAAACTGAAGAAATTATCTTCCTTGGGTGAGTTCAAAGATGAACTAGGCGACCTCCGCATCGAGGTAAAATTCGACAAGAAGAAGAAGACCATTACCGTAAGCGATAAGGGTATTGGTATGACTGCGGAGGAAATAAAAAAGTACATCAACCAGATAGCTTTTTCGGGCGCTGCAGAGTTCGTAGAGAAATTTAAGGACAAGGGTGACGCCAAAGACATAATAGGAAAATTTGGCCTAGGCTTCTATTCCTCTTTCATGGTGGCCGACAATGTTGAAATTATTACCAGGTCTTATACCGCTGATGAAAATGGAGCAGCCAAATGGCTATGCGATGGATCAACAGAATTTTCCATTGAACCTGCCACAAAAAAAGAAAGAGGTACCGATATCATTCTTCATATCAACAAAGACTCTGAAGAGTTTTTGGATGAATTCCGCATCAAAGGAATTTTAGAAAAGTACTGCAAGTTTCTCCCTGTAGAAATCAAATTTGGCACCAAGGAAGAAAGCGTTGAAGATGGAAAAGATAAAGACGGCAAGCCGAAGTATAAATCGGTAAAAAAAGATCGGATCATCAACAATCCTGATCCCCTATGGACTAAATCTCCGAAGGATCTAAAAGATGAAGACTACCTGAAATTCTACAAAGAACTTTATCCTTTTTCAGAGGATCCGCTTTTCTGGATTCATCTCAATGTTGATTATCCGTTCAATTTGACCGGCATTCTTTACTTCCCTAAAGTGAAGAATGATTTTGAGCTGCAGAAAAACAAGATCCAACTATACTCTCGCCAGGTGTTTATCACCGATGAGGTAAAGGACGTAGTTCCTGACTTCCTTATGCTTCTTCATGGCGTGTTGGATTCACCCGACATTCCTTTGAATGTGTCTCGCAGCTATTTACAATCAGACTCCAGCGTAAAAAAGATCAGCCAGCACATCACCAAAAAAGTGGCCGATAAACTAAGCGAGATGTTCAAGAAGGATCGTAAGGAGTTTGAAAAGAAATGGGACGACATCAACATATTCGTGAAGTACGGTATGATCAGTGATGAGAAGTTTTACGAAAAAGCCAAAGACTTTGCCTTACTCAAAAATGTAGATGGTGCTTATTTGACTTTTGAAGAATACAAGGAAAAAGTAAAAACCAGTCAGACCGACAAAGACAAGCAAACGGTATACCTGTATGCGTCAGATGCTGGCAAACAGGATACATACATCCAGATGGCCAAAGACAAATCATATGATGTGCTATTGATGGATGGAGTACTCGACAGCCATTTCATCAGCAACCTGGAGCAGAAGCTTGAAAATACACAACTCAAACGCGTGGATAGTGATACCATAGACAAGCTTATCGCCAAAGACGAGAAGATTGAAAGTGTCTTAAACAAAGAGGAAGAAGAACAAATCAAAGGCATTTTTGAAAAGGCCATTAACAACAAGAGTATGACGCTTGCCGTTGAATCTATGTCCCCTGCAGACCTTCCCGTGACAGTGACCATGAGTGAATGGATGAGAAGAATGAAAGACATGGCCAAGACAGGGGGAGGCGGAATGCCCTTTATGGGATCCATGCCTGACTCCTATAGCGTGGCCATCAATGCAAACCACAACGTGATTCAAAAAGTGCTGAAAGCCGAAACAGAAGAACAAAAGGTGAAGCTGGCTAAACAAGCTTATGACCTGGCATTGCTCTCACAAAACATGTTGACCGGAGCCGACCTGACCAGCTTCATCAAACGAAGTGTGGAGTTGGTATCTTGATGAGAAAGTTGCCGACCATTTAGTTGCCTTCAGGTGTTAACGTCGTTGCGATTCGCCAATAGGCGAAGAAGCAATCCCCAAAGTTTGAAAGTGTTGGGGATCGCCACACTGCGCTTCGGCAGGCACGGCGTGATGACGGTACTAATTTGGTACCATGGGCGGCATCTCCCTTTCTGTAATCTTTATGGAAATAAATTTTTAGTAACTTCGTTATCCATTCTGAAACACCGTTTTCAATTGATGAAATCCTGGTTATTCGCATATTTTTTCTTTCTGTCCATTCTCCTGGGTGCTCAACCCGGACAAGAAGCTCGCATAGTGGAAGGCCAGTTTACTTTTGATACCGATAAGCCATTCAAACTTTTGGAATTGGATGAGGAGATTGATGAGCCAATCGTCACCAAAAAGAAAAAGCCCAAAAAGAAAGTTTTCTATGGCATTAAAACCAAAAAAGGGTTTACCAGAAAAGGCTATGGCGATCGGGTAACAATAGAATTATTTTATTACCTGAAAAAGCCTGATAAGCCCAATCGCTTCGTCCGCGATATCTATTGGTACGATTTTACCCGTAGGGAAATCAGGAAGAGCAGCAATTTTGATCCCAGTAAGGGAGTGTTGGTTCATGGTCCCTATCGCAAAATGCAAGGCGATATTTTATTGGAAGAAGGAATCTATTACAAAGGAACCAAGCACGGAAGGTGGATGCAATACGATCGTCAAAGCTTGCTGGTAGACAAAGAAAAGTATTACAAAGGGTGGCCCAAAGAATCATTGATCGTGTACTACGATCCAGCTGAACGCACCAAAATCAAAGAGATTATACCTGTCGAATTTGGTGAACGGGAAGGCTACTATTACCAATTTCATGAAAACGGAACCATTGCCGTGCTTGGGGAATACAAGTGGGATAATAAAGTGGGCGAGTGGATTGAAAATTATCCGTCAGGCAGGAGAAAGAAAATTATTATCTATCCGGATGACCCATTCGATCATGAATTAAATCCGTTTGTTCGGAGTGAATGGAACGACAAAGGGAAGGAAGTGTATTCCAATCGAAAAGGTCAATGAAAGGCATCTTCAAAATGATCGATCTGGGGGCCTCGGCTTCCTAATTTAATTGAAACGATGTCATACCTGACATGGCCATTCCAATTGGTCTCAAACAGATACTGGTCTGCGCCCTCCAAAATTTTATTGATTTTCTTTTCGTCTACAAATTCTTCCGGATATCCAAAGGACAGGGAAGATCTGGTCTTTACTTCAACAAAAATCAACCAGTTATCCTTTTCAACAATCAAGTCGATCTCAGCATGTTTGTAACGATAGTTCCGTTCGACAATTCGGTATCCCTTTTCTTCTAAAAACGCGGCAGCCAAATTTTCGCCCTCATTTCCCTTTTTGATATTATCAGTCATGCCCCTACCTTTGAATCCATAATTTAATAAGAGAAATGAAGAAATTGATTGGTAGCTTCACGCATCAGCTTCGTGATGCACTCCGAATTGGCGAGGCAGTAGATTTAGTTCGGCCAGGAAGCGACATTCGGAATATCCTGATAGCCGGAATGGGTGGTTCGGGAATTGGCGCCAACCTAATTGAATCATTAACATTTGGAAGGATCCCCATTCCAATAATCGTAAACAAAGGATACAACATTCCTCAATTTGTAAGTCCACATACGTTGTTTATTGCTTGCTCCTATAGCGGTAATACTGAGGAAACATTGTCTGCCATTCAAAAGGCACTATTGAAACGAGCACATATCATTTGCATCACTTCCGGAGGTAAAATGCTGGAAGTAGCAAAGGAATACAATCTGCACTACATTCAAATGCCGGCAGATGCGCCAAATCCTCGGACCATGTTGGGCTATGCCATGATCTCTTTGCTCACGGTATTGTATCATACTAATTTGATTGGTGCAGCATTTATTAAAGAAACAGAAAATGCGATCGAATACCTGGATCGGGGAGAGAAAGCCATTCAGGTACAGGCAGAGTTAATTGCCAAGAGACTGGCAGGCAAGCTTCCCATCATCTATTGTGACAACAGGCTTCATGCCATGGCTGTTCGATTTCAAAATCAACTGAATGAAAATGCCAAGCAGATTGCGCATGTAAATACTTTTCCAGAACTTACCCATAACGAAATTGAAGGATGGGTTCATCCTGCCAATATTTTAGCACAATG
The DNA here is from genome assembly GCA_036525835.1 of Cyclobacteriaceae bacterium. Taxonomy (GTDB): domain Bacteria; phylum Bacteroidota; class Bacteroidia; order Cytophagales; family Cyclobacteriaceae; genus ELB16-189. Next base: position 12,583 of record DATCZR010000317.1, on the reverse strand, counting down.
TCAAGTGATTTATCTCTATACCGATCACGACCATATGCGCACAGAAAAGCGTATGGAAATATGCCGTGAAATATTTGAAAAGAAATCGCATACCGTAATTGATATTGTGGCTGAAGGAGCTTCCCTCTTAGAACAATACTTTCATCTTATACATCTTACAGACTGGATCTCCTACTACCTGGCCATTGAAAACAAAGTTGACCCTGATCCTATTGATGTAATCACTCACCTGAAAGATGAGTTAGATAAAATCAAGTGAACCCAAAAATCAATCACAAAACAACATTTATTGATTTAGGTCTCATCGATTATTCCGCAGCCTGGAAGTATCAGACTGAATTGTTTGAAAGAATTCTGGAAGTAAAAAAGCAGAACAGAGATCTTGCTGATCAAGAACAAGCCAGCACTTCCAACTATCTTATTTTCTGCGAACATCCTCATGTTTTTACGTTAGGCAAAAGCGGAGAAGAAAAAAATCTACTCCTTCCCAAGGATAAATTGGAATCGATAGGCGCCACTTATCATCACATCAACCGGGGTGGGGACATTACCTACCATGGTCCGGGACAAATTGTGGTTTACCCCGTCATTGATCTTGTAAATTTCTTTACCGATATCCATAAGTACATGCGGTTGCTTGAAGAAGCTGTCATTCAAACCTTAAGTGAATACGGGATTGAGTCGGGAAGAATTAAGGGTTTAACAGGAGTTTGGATTGATCATAATAACCAAGAAACATGCCGCAAAATTGCTGCATTGGGCGTTAAAACAAGCCGCTGGGTAACATTGCATGGGATGGCATTCAATGTAAACACCAATCTGGATTATTTTAAATACATTGTTCCCTGTGGCATTGATGACAAAGCAGTGACCTCAATGGAAAAAGAACTGGGCAACTCACAAGATTTAGCAAGAATTAAATCAATCCTTCTAAAAAAGATTTCCTCCATTTTTGAAATGGAGATAGTAAATTGAAGTCTTGAAAACAAAAATTCTACTATTAATCATTTCCACACTGCTACTTAGCTTAACCGTTCGTTTTGTTATTCCAAGTGAAGTCGAAATAACGATCGATCAAAAATCCAGGCAACGCGGAGTTTGCTGGGTGGGTGGTAGACAAGTAGTCACCGAAAAGGATTTTGAGTCACTTAAAAAGAATAATGTTAATTGGATTTCTCAAACCCCTTTTGCGTGGCAGCGTAGTTTTTCTGATCCTGAAATTCGCATGAACACAAACAGTGAGCGTGTGTGGTGGGGAGAATCCGATTTGGGCATTGCAGAGACTACTCAAATAGCAAGGAAGTTGAATATCAGAACACTACTTAAGCCTCATCTTTGGATTAGAGATAGCTGGCCGGGTGAGGTGAAAATGGAGAACGAGGAAAAGTGGAATGAGTGGTTTGCCAACTACAAAACTTTCATCATTCATTACGCCAGACTGGCCGAGACCAATCGAATTGAAATATTTTGTATTGGCACTGAACTGTCTAACGCTTCCGCGCACGATACCGATTGGAGGAAGTTAATCAGGGAAATTCGGAAAGTTTATTCCGGTCAGCTGACCTATGCTGCCAACTTCCACGGTGAATTTGAAAAAATAAAGTTTTGGGATGCCCTCGACTTCATCGGTGTGCAGGCATACTTTTCACTTTCTCAAAAAAATAATCCGACCACTCAGGAATTGATGGCCAACTGGACACACCACCTGAATAGCGTAGAAAACATTCACAAAAAATATGATAAGCCCATCTTATTTACTGAGATAGGATATCGCAGCACTGATGATGCGGCTATCGAACCCTGGAAATGGCCACAAGAGAATAAAGAGGCCGTTTCATCAGCTGAAACGCAAGCGAAATGTTATGAGGCATTTTTTAACACAGCATGGAAGAAGCCTTGGTTGGCGGGTGCCTACTTTTGGAAATGGTATCCACATCGCAGCAACAGACTATTGGAAATAGATTTTACGCCACAAGGTAAGCTGGCAGAAAAAATATTAATGGATAATTTTAGCAATCACTATGATCAATGACATTGAATTTCCTGAAGTTAAGAATGTAACGCTAGCCGTGATCAAAGACGAAGATGACGGAAGTCCGTGGAAAGTGTATTTGATCAACAAGAATCAGTTTCCAATTGAGAACACGTTGGTTTCAAGCAAAGGATACGGAACTAAAGAAGGCGAACAACAAAAAACATCGGTGCTGCGCCATTTTTTAGAGACAGTTCCTTCCAATCAATCTGCCTTAATCGAACCGATTGACCCCGGCATCTTTCACTTGAATAATGAATATTGGGTAAGCTACTATGTAGGCAACTCCATCTATGATAAACGCTTTCTTTTTGTTCCGGATACTATTTGTGAAGATAACCTTACCTTCATCAAAGAACTAAATAAGCAAGGCATTCTACATTCATAAGTACTTGTAAGCTGAACCCGTATTTAATAACAATACAGATTCATGGCGATCAATCTCTCCGCTGGCCAGCAATTTTTGCAATGCGGGAAATAGTGCTGCCCCTTCAGGACAAACCAATAATCCTTCCAATGAAGCAATTTCTTTCATAGCAGATTTTATTTCTGCATCCGTTACAGCAAGCGTTGTCCCCCTCGATTCAAATAATACATTTTGAATTAGCTTCTCTGCAAATGGTTTAGGAACTGCGAGGCCATTGGCAAACGTGGGTTGACCTATGTAATCTTTTGAGCTAGCAATTTCCCCTTGCCAGGTAAGTACAACAGGCATGCAGTTTTCTGACTGAACAGCAATCATTCTTGGAAATGGCCCATCGATCCATCCCAGCTCTTTCATCTCATGGAATGCCTTCCACATACCAATCAAGCCTGTTCCTCCGCCCGTTGGATAAAGTATAACATCAGGGAGCCTCCAATTCAGTTGTTCCGCTATTTCATATCCCATGGTCTTCTTACCTTCCAATCGATAAGGCTCCTTCATGGTGGAGACGTCAAAACATGGAATTGATTTTTTTATTTCCGCCACTTTTTTTGCGCAATCGCTTATCAGTCCATCCACCTCTATCAATTTCGCTCCAAAATATCTGCATTCAGTCTTAAAGGCCTCAGGAGTATGGCTTGGCATTACCACAATGGCTTTCATTCCAGCTTTGGCACAGTATGCGCTCATGGCCCCGCCTGCATTACCCGCAGTAGGTACGACGCAGTAATCCACGCCCAATTCTTTGGCTTTGGAAATGGCCACGCTCATTCCCCTGGCCTTAAATGATCCTGTGGGATTAAGTGACTCATCCTTTATAAACAGGGTTTCCAATTCGCATCGTTCTGCAAGTCTTTTGGCCATAAGGAGCGGGGTCCAACCCTCCCCTAAAGACACGACGTTTTGCTTGTCCAGTACTGGAAGCATTTGCTGATACCTCCACATAGATCTTTCAGATTCAAGGATATCATCCTTTACCAATCCACTTTGTAAGTTATAATGCGCAAGAAGAGGACTGCTGCCACATTTTTCACAAGCTGCATATGTTTGCAGCTCCTTTACATCATAAGTTTGGTCACATCCGGAACATTGTAAAAAATGGACTAGTGATTTGTTTTCTTTTACCAACAGCATTTGAAAGTCCTTGATTGAACTTCAAAAGTAGTTGAGTCATTATTCTTAAACCAATATCATTTTATTATCAACTATAACTTAAGGTTATAATGATTTTTTGAAAACTTGATGAATGAAGCATTGAGTCCCCGGCTCTCATCTCCGTGCCGTTGCACAAAATAAAACTGTCTGGCAATGGTTAGTCCCTCAACAAATATCCTGATAAGCTCACCTGAAGCCAATTCTTTTGCTACCGCCCGAGCCGGCAAAAAACCAAGACTATCATCCGCAAGTAAAAAATTCTTAAGCGCTTCTGTGCCTCCTAAACGCATGATGATGTTGAGCTGGGTCATTTTAACCCCCTTCCCACTCAGTGCTTGCTTCACAGCTGAAAGCGTACCCGAGCCCCTCTCCCTTAGCGCGACCGGAACTGATACAATATCCTTAATATCCAGTTTTGGGTTTTTACTCAAATCACTTTTTGCGGAGCAAACGGGAACTACTTCGTCCGTTAGAAATAACTGGTTTCTTACCTGACTCATTTTGCTATGGCCTTCTACAATGCCCAGATCGATTTCATGATCCAACAGGGCTTTAATTACACTCTCGCTGTTTCTATTGAATAAACTAATTTTCACATCAGGATACTTTTTCCGAAACCCAGATAGCACAGGCGGCACAATATAAAGCGCCACAGTTGTGCTGGCTCCTAATTTCAAATCACCCTTGATCTGGAATGGATCCCGGTAGGTATTTAGCTCAAGTTCCAGCTGTCTTTCCAACTCGAGGCTCTGTATCATGTACTCATGTAATATTTTGCCTTCTTCGGTGAGTATTATTGAATTCCCTTTTCGTTCAAAAAGACTAGTCTTATACTCTTCCTCCAATTGTCTGATGTGTTTGCTTATCGCGGGTTGACTGATAAACAACGACTGACTCGCCTTGGTAAAGCTCAACTGTTGAGCCACCTCAAAAAAGACTTTATGCTTAAAAGAAATCATTGCTCAATCGCGTTGTCAATTGATTTTGCAAAGTAAAGTATAATAATTTCGGATTCCTCAATACCCTGATAGCGTGGTTTAACTTAACTTACAGGCATGAATGCGGAGTTTAAAGAAATTTTATTTCTGGATATTGAAACGGTGGCATTGGTTGAGAGCCATGATAAACTGGACGACCGTTTAAAAGTGCAATGGGCAAGAAAAGCAAGTTTTTTTAAGAGAGCAGAAGAGCAAACTGACGCTGATTTATTCAATTCCCGAGCTGGAATTTATGCTGAATTTGGAAAAATAGTATCCATTGCCATCGGGGTGTTCACTGAAAATGAACAAGGTGAGCTGGGCCTAAAAACGAAATATTTTACATCGCATAATGAGGCTGAATTACTCAAAGAGTTTATTCAGTTGCTGGAAAAGCTTGGGCCCTACACAAAATTGTGCGCTCACAATGGTAGGGAATTTGATTTCCCCTACTTAAGCAGACGAATGCTAATTAACGGAATTGTTTTACCTTCAGTATTGGATATCAGTGGCAAGAAGCCATGGGAGATTGCCCACCTGGACACTATGGAACTGTGGAAGTTCGGAGATTATAAGCACTATACCTCACTTGATCTTTTAGCCGCCATTTTCAACATTCCAACCAGTAAGGGTGTTATGGATGGTAGCCAGGTAAGCCAAGTATATTACAAAGAAAAGGACCTAAAGAAAATATCAACCTATTGCGTAGGCGATGTTATAGCTGTAGCCCAACTTTATCTTCGTCTTAAAGGTCAACCTTTGATATCTCCTCAAAACATTAAGCACGCTGAATGAGCAAAAACCACTTCAAAAAAATTAAGGATAAAAAATCCAAACAGGAAAAGAGTAGTGTCTATTCAGGAATCCTGGCCTTGCTGGAGGAGATGGCGGGGAAAGCCTATAGCACAAAGCAAATCACCAAAAAGCTAGGCATCAAAAAGAAGTCACTGATCACTGATTTGTATCGCATACTTGATCAATTAGAAGAGGAAGGCAAAATAGAAGAACTTGGAAATGGAACTTATCGAAGTGCCGGTGAATCCTCAGCTTTAATTGGAAAAGTGGATCATGTCAACCCCCGATTTGCCTACGTAGCTATAGAAGGGCTGAAAAAAGACATCTATGTGAAGTCAAGAGATTTGGGCACGGCTATTCACGGAGACATTGTAGAGCTGAGTTTGAGTTCATCACGAAAAGGCGCAAGTCCCGAAGGAAAGGTGAAAAAAGTGGTTGAACGAAGTCGCAATCGATTTGTTGGCCGAATAGAGGTCTCTCCCAATTTCTCATTCATTGTTCCTGACTTCAAAAAAATATACCACGATTTCTTCGTGCATGCGGAAGACATAAATGAAGCACAGACCAATGATAAGGTAGTTTTTGAAGTAACGAAGTGGTCCACTCCTGATCGCAATCCGGAAGCCAAAGTAATAGAAATCCTTGGCAAGACCGGAGAGAATGAAGCGGAGATACATTCCATCATGGCAGAATTTGATTTACCATTCCGTTTCGATCCGTTGGTATTAAAAGAATCTGAAGAGATACCTGATGAAATTTTTGCAGAAGAGATAAAGAAAAGAAAAGACTTTAGGGAGGTGCTCACTTTCACCATCGACCCCGAAGACGCTAAAGATTTTGACGATGCGATCTCATTCCGACAGTTGGAAAATGGAAACTATGAAATTGGTGTGCACATCGCTGATGTTACGCATTACGTGAGGCCAGGTACACAACTGGAGAAAGACGCGATTGACCGTGCTACCTCTGTTTACCTGGTGGATAGAACGGTGCCGATGCTGCCAGAGAGATTATCAAACCAACTTTGCTCGTTGAGACCCAATGAAGACAAGCTCACCTTTTGTGCGCTCTTTGAAATTGATGACATGGCAAAAGTGCATAAAGAGTGGTTTGGCAGAACCATCATACATTCTGACAAACGCTTCGCCTATGAAGAGGCACAAGTCCTTATAGAATCTGGTAAGGGAGAGCTGGCCAAGGAGCTTCAACTGCTCAATAAAATTGCCTTGAAACTTCGAAAAGATCGATTTGCCAAAGGAGCTGTCAATTTCGAAAGTACCGAGGTTAAATTTAAACTAGACGAAAAGGGTAAGCCACTGGCAGTGGTTCCAAAAGAAAGAAAGGACGCTCACAAACTAATAGAAGAATACATGCTATTGGCCAACAAGGCTGTTGCCACTTATATATTCAAAATGAAAAAGGGTGAGGAGAGAAATACATTTGTGTATCGAACACATGATCATCCCGATCCGGAAAAGGTGATGGCCTTTGCTCAGTTCGCTAAACAATTCGGACACAAAATCAATATAGAAGAGTCCGCCATTTCCAGATCACTCAATAAGTTGATGACAGAGATTGAAGGAAAGCCCGAGCAAAATGTGCTGCAACAATTAGCGGTTCGCTCTATGGCCAAAGCCAAATACACTACCGAGGCAAAAGGGCATTTTGGACTGGCATTCTCACATTACACACACTTTACATCACCCATCAGGCGATATCCCGATATGATGGTCCACCGGCTGTTGCAGCATTACTTAGCTGGAGGTAAATCTGTGAATAAGAAAGATTATGAAGAAAAGTGTGTGCATTCTTCTGAAAGAGAAAAGCGTGCGGCCGATGCAGAGCGAGCCTCTATCAAGTACAAACAAGTTGAGTTTATGAGTATGGCTGCCGACAAAGAATATAAGGGCATCATTACGGGTGTGACTGACTTTGGTGTGTTCATTGAAATCATTGAGAGTAAGTGCGAAGGCATGGCACGACTGGCAGACATGAAAGACGACTTCTACGAATTTGATGAGCGCAACTTTAGAATTATCGGGAGAAGAAGAAAAAAAATATATCGTCTGGGAGATAATGTGAACGTACGCATAAAGAAAACTGATATAGACCGAAGGCTTATTGACCTTACGATTGAAATTTAATTTTCCACAGCCTACTAAATGAATTCCAATTACATCTCCTGGATAGAAACCGAAATAAAAAAGCAAAAATTTGGGTCTGCCCCGCCCTCACTTTATGATCCCATCCGATACATCATGAGTTTAGGTGGCAAAAGACTGCGCCCGCTTTTGGTACTTCTCGCTTACAACCTCTACAAGAATAATACAAAGCAAATAGTTAGCGCTGCCATAGCGGTTGAAGCTTTCCATAACTTCACTTTACTCCATGATGACATTATGGATAATGCACCGTTGCGAAGAGGAAAAAAAACGGTACACAAAAAATGGGATATTAACACCGCAATTCTGGCAGGCGATGTGATGTTGGTAAAAGTTTATGACCAGCTTTTAGCAAATGTAGAGTCAAAGAAATTGAAAGAGGCTCTTGTGAAGTTTAATCATTGTGCTGCCGAAGTATGTGAAGGACAGCAGTGGGACATGGAATTTGAGTCTAAAAAATATGTAACAGAGGAAGAATACATTCAAATGATCAGGCAAAAAACAGCCGTTTTATTGGGTTTTAGCCTCGAATTTGGAGCCTTATTGGCTCAGGCTCCCGCAGAAGATCAAGTAACGCTGCGAAACTTCGGAATAGATATTGGTATTGGCTTCCAACTTAAAGATGATTGGCTAGATGTGTACGGAGATGGCCAAAAATTTGGTAAGCAGGTGGGAGGAGACATCTTGGCCAACAAAAAAACTTTCTTGTTAATAACCGCCCAATCGTTGGCGAAGGGAAAGGACAAATCAGAACTTCTCAAATGGCTTGGAAGTACTAAATTTGATAATACAGAAAAAGTAAAGGCGATCACGGCTCTCTATGATAGACTTGGTGTAAGCCAGCATTCAGAAATGATGATTAATAAATATTTTAGCCGGGGGCTAAAGCGATTAGAAAGTATAAAAGTAAGTGAAGGCAAAAAGAAATATCTGAAAAATTATACATTACAACTGATTGACCGCATAATGTGATGAGTGACCCTAAGTCAGTTCCAATTCCAAAAGAATTCTATAATTCTGAAACTGAGCAACCTTTCAAAAGCTGTTTGATGTGCAACCAGTCGTTGGATCAACTCCAATATGTGGTGGAAAAGGCAATAAAAAACTATCCCACTTTAGGGACAAGCGAAATAATTTTCGAATACGCCATGTGCCTTTCTTGTGCAGCCAAAATGCATATGGAATTGTCAGAAGAATCAAGAGGTAGAATTGAGGTTTACATGGCAGAACGCCTTAAAAACAAAACAAAAGAACGAGAGACAAGAGATATTAATACCTCACTCACAAAGTGCATGGTACGAGAAACCGATTTGAGCCAGTCTTCTGAATACTCTATCTATGCCTTGTGCAATGGTGCTGAAATGGTAGTGAGCGACTTGCCTTATGCATTGAGCGGGGAGGTACAAGATGAAATTATGCAACTGCTATCTGCCAAAAGCCTGGACATCATGGACGATTTTATTGGCAAACACTTTACTGGCCCTCCGGAAGTAATGGAAATATTGAAAAGACGACCTGTTTTTATTTAGCCTTTTTATAGTAGTATAATCTTGCCCTGGCGTGATTGGTACTTTCACTCAGCGTATAAAATCCGCTTCCATCCAAATTCCAGGCAATGGATTCTCCTTGTGGTTCTTTTTTATAATCCAACTTTATGGGTGGGGAACTTAGCGTTTGAGCAATCGAAACGGTATCGGATTTTTTCCAGTAGTAAATCTCATCATAAGTCTTGAGCAGAATCTCTTTTGAATCGAATGAGAAATCCATGGCCACTGTATTGAAATAGGGAATCGTGTTTACGATAGTAGGCACAAGCGTATCATGTTGCAAAGTCGAGTTATAGTCCAACAGATACACGGTTACATTTTGCTCTCTTTTCGACACCATATACAAGTCTCCTGTTGAATGGTCTATGGCCATGGCCTCCATATCCCTTAATGCATCCGGTAACTTAATTATTAGCGTATCAAACTTGTCAATGGAAATTCTATCATCTTTTTCATAAAAAGGCTCTTTCAATCGATAAATATACTTGAAATCATATTTTGCCTCATTGTCACCTATTTCACCAACATACAGATAGACCAAACTGTCCTTTGGGTCACGCCCAAGGGCTATGTCCTCCCAATCTCTATTATGGATCTTCTTCAACTGACACGTGAGCTTAATGTCACCATCGCTATCAATTAGAAAGATTTCACTCGGATTTCCACTGTCATTAATAGTCCACAAGTAACCGGGGTTTGAAATACTGGCGACAAGACCGCTGGCCTCCTCTAATTTGGAAGACACTTTCCCCAAACTTACGGCTTCCATGAAAAACTTTGGTTTCTCCTCTTTGTCCGGCCTGACGCATGAAGCTAGTATTAATAGCAGTGCCCAATGTAAATTCTTTACGATCGTCTTCAATATTGGATATTGTATTTCAAAGTCTAAAGCTAATTACTATTTGTGATTCACTACCACCTCTACGCATCCAATTTGAATGTGTACTTTTGCGGAACTTCCCATATTAAGACTTAGAATAGAATGGCCAATTTGGATTTAATAGATGAACATGATGAAGATGGTGATGACGAAATGTTTGAGCATCATCGAATTGTTGCTGATCCAAAGCAAGGGGCTATTCGGATAGATAAATTCTTACAAGCGCGCCTCCCTAACGTCACACGTACAAAATTGCAGGATGGCATTAACGCAGGATTTGTCAAAGTAAACGACAAGGTGGTTAAGCCCAACTACAAGATCCATCCACATGATGTTATCACCGTTTCGCTTCCTGAGCCTCCTCGAGACACCGAAGTAAAACCTGAAAATATCCCATTGGATATCATCTTCGAAGATGACCATTTGCTGGTAGTGAATAAAAAGGCTGGCATGGTGGTGCACCCCGCATTCCAAAATTGGAGTGGTACGTTGGTAAATGCGCTTACTTATCACTTTCAAAACTTGCCGGAAATGCCTGGCAATGAAGGAAGGCCTGGCCTGGTCCATCGTATTGACAAGGACACATCAGGACTTCTGGTAATCGCTAAATCTGAAAAGGCAATTACCGGATTGGCCAAACAATTTTTTGATCATAGCATAGTACGCACCTATTGGGCTTTAGTTTGGGGTGAGCCGTCACCTGAAAAAGGAACAATCAATGTTAATGTAGGTCGTAGCCTTAAAGACAGGAGAGTAACCTCCGCATTTCCCAAAGCAGATTTTGGTCGTGTAGCAATTACCCATTATAAAACGCTACAGTCCATGCGTTATGTTAGTTTGGTGGAGTGCAAACTGGAGACAGGAAGAACGCATCAGATCAGAGCGCATTTTAAATTTTTGGGTCATCCTTTATTTAATGACACTACTTACGGAGGAAGCGAGATCGTAAAAGGAACTGTGTTTTCAAAATACCGTCAGTTTGTAGACAATTGTTTCAAAATAATTCCGAGACAGGCACTCCATGCCAAAACATTAGGTTTTATCCATCCTATCACCAAGAAGCAAGTGGAATTTGACTCAGAACTCCCGGAAGATTTTAAAGCGGTAATCGAAAAGTGGGAACACTATGTGAAGTACAATTGATCTTAATTATTGATCAACGATGTCAGAAATCTTATACTTCTGAATGATGTAATAAAGAAAGTTGAAAGAGAGTGCATCGCCTTCTTTCTTATCTGCATTGGATTTTTTTGCTTCCTTGGGTCTACTTGTTGTGGTAGCTACAGAATCGCGTTGAAAATTCTGAATTGACCTTGTTTGTCGACCTTCATTTTGCTCATAGAGCAAAGCTTTGTCTTCATCTAAATTCAACTCTTGATTGCTGGGCTCTTGAAAATATTGGGGAGGCAAACCATCCTGAGCATAAGATTTTTGAGGCAGCAAAGTTATGCATCCTGCAATACACAGGGTCAATATGTGCGCTAGTTTGATTTTCATTTCCTCCGTCCGTTCTTAGTATTAGAACGGATAAATTGGGATTTGTTAGGCTAAATTAGCAAATTTTACACATGATCACATGGGATGAGTTCAATAAAATTGATATCAGGGTGGGCACCATTGTGAGGGCTGAGGCTTTCCATGAAGCCCGGAAGCCTGCTTTCAAGCTTTGGGTCGACTTGGGCCCCCAAATTGGGGTAAAAAAGTCAAGCGCCCAGATTACCCAACACTATCAGTTGGATAGTCTGCCTGGTAAGCAAGTAGCTTGTGTAGTCAATTTTCCACCAAAACAGATAGGTAATTTTATGTCAGAAGTTCTGGTTACAGGCTTCCCTGACGAAGCAGGTAATGTTGTTTTGACCACCATTGATAAACCCGTTCCAAATGGAGGGAAATTGTTTTAATTCATGATCATATTCTCACAACTTTCTTCCATTCTTAATGGCCAACTTATTCAATTGGTACTTGATGAAGAAATCCATTACTTATTAATTGATAGCCGCAAAGTTTTATCCTCTTCAAAAAGTCTTTTTTTCGCCATTAATGGAGTGAGAAACGATGGCCACGATCATATTCTATCTGCATACGATCAAGGAGTGCGTCAGTTTATAGTGGAGAGAGAAATGGATTATAAGAAATATCCGCTTGCCAATTTCATTAAAGTCCGCTCCAGTGTTAGTGCATTGCAGCAGCTGGCAATCCATCATCGATCAACTTTTAAATATCCTGTGATTGGCATTACCGGAAGCAACGGCAAGACCATTGTGAAAGAATGGCTTTATCAAATGCTTTCATTAAAATATAATTGCGTAAAAAATCCAGGTAGTTACAATTCTCAAATCGGGGTGCCATTGTCAGTTTGGCAAATGAACGAGCAGCACGAAGTAGGCATTTTTGAAGCAGGAATCTCGCAGCCAGGTGAAATGACACGGCTCGAACAAATTATCCAACCTACGCTTGGCGTTTTCACCAATCTGGGCTCGGCTCACAATGAAGGATTTGAATCAACTAGGGATAAACTTATTGAAAAACTCAAACTGTTCAGCCAATCTAAAACTTTGATTTATTGTGCGGATTATGAACAAATTGCACACCTTATTCTGGAACATAAGGG
>DATCZR010000316.1:0-6575 GCA_036525835.1 Cyclobacteriaceae bacterium | reverse complement strand
AAGGATCCATCAAAGTATCCAGGCTTTGATGAAATCATGAATGAACAACACAACGTATTCCGTAAACACCCGGAAACAAAATTCATTAATGCGCACCTGGGTTGGTATGGAAACGACCTTGAACACTTAGGGAAATTGATGGATGAGATTCCCAATATGTATACAGAAATTGGAGCGGTGATCGCTGAGTTGGGGCGTCAACCAAGATTTGCACGGGAATGGCTAATCAAATACCAGGATCGGGTGATGATGGGCAAGGATACCTATAAAAAAGAAGAGTATTATACTTACTTCAGGGTGCTGGAAACCGATGACGAATATTTTGATTACTACAGGAAAAGACATGCCCACTGGAAAATGTATGGGCTCAACTTACCCGATTCAGTTTTGAAGAAAATCTATTACAAAAATGCCTTAAATGTGATTCCTGGAATCGATAAATCTTTGTTCCACGATTAACCACTTAGCGACTTAGCGTCTTTGCGGTAAATAATTCGTTGCATTCTTTTTACCGCAGAGCCGCAAGACATATTACTTAATAACCTTAACTAAATTTAACCTAATGGCTACCCGAATAACAGTTAACAGCAATGGCTCCCTAAAAATTGATGGAGAATTTGAAATCGTCGATCAGCAAGGAAACAATTATGGACTTCAGGGAAGGACAATCGTTTCTTTATGCCGCTGCGGCAGATCTAAAAACAAACCCTTCTGTGATGGCTCACATAAAGAAAATTTTGACCATGAATCCAGGGCATTTGACTTGCCCCCCAAGAAAGTTTAACTTTGGCGTTTCTATGGTAAATATCAGCAGGCACCATATCCAAGAGCCACCGGCTAAGGCAAAGCCCAAAATAGACACGGAAATCCTAGCTTCCATTCAGCCGACCACGTTGGAAGAAGGGTGTATTTATGTGCATTGCCGTTGTGGCAGTCACGGTCAAGATCTGCTGGTTCGCATCTGGAAAACTACTTTTTTAATAGATCATCACAGTAGTGCAAAAGTTCAACTATTGCATGCAGAAAATATTACCATTGCACCGCAGTGGATGGCCTTGCCCAGAGGAACATCACACAATTTCTTATTGGTGTTTGGCTCTTTACCTAAATCTTGCAAGCAATTTGATTTGATTGAAGAGATTCCGCAGCCCGGTGGGTTTGAAATCAGAAACATCAATCGCAAGGAGTCGGATATTTATCACATCAATATCTTATAAAAAAATACCCGGCCTATATACTGGCCGGGTACTAAACCCATCGGGTTTTAAAATCCTCATTTCAATTTTATCATAACACTAAAATCTCAAGAGGCAGAATTCACTTCTCAGTGATTTACACCTCGATTAAATAGTGTAGTTAATTCTGATAAAATTTTCTTGGGACTAGACATGGTACCTCCTTTCTTTAAGTGAAACATAAGCAAATCGTTGTTGCTCAATTATATTTAGAACGTTAAACAAAATGCCGATAGCAATAGCTATCGGGACTAATAACGGAAATTTGATTGAAATAATCTCATTTCCACAAAAATAATTTCAAAAGTGCATCATTGAATCAATAGATTACCAAATCAATAAATAATACTTTGATGCTGAATTAATTTTCAACAATTTATCCCTTTACTAATTCCTTTCCTACTCCATTATGGTCACTAATACAGTTGCCATTTTTTTTGTACTGGCCTTTGCCGTCATTGTTTCATTATGGCTGGAAAAGCGATTTAGGGCATTTAAGAAATTGGGGGCTGGTGCCATTGCTATTCTCATCGGCATATTACTGTCCAATTCAGGCTTCCTTCCTGGAGATTCCATAGCATACGACTTCCTCATGTCCCAGGGCGTAAGTGCATCCATCGTATTAATTCTGCTGAGCGTAGACATCAGGTCGATAAAAAATGCTGGCCCTACGATGTTAAAGGCGTTCTTATTAGGTGCTATAGGATCAGCATTAGGTGCCATGACCATGAGTTGGATCTTAAGTGACACCATTGGCGGTGAGTCCTACAAACTCGCTGGGCAATTTACAGGCACATACGTGGGCGGTGGAATGAATTTCGCTGCATTGGGAAAATCATTCGATACGAGCACTCATTTGTTCTCAGCAGCCATTGCCGCAGATGTTATCATCACAGCTATATGGCTAGTTGTGTGTTTAGCTGCCCCACTCTTGCTGAACAGATCAAATGATAATGAATTAAGTGCAACCTCAAGTACTAAAAGTGGAAAAAGTTATACCCTGGAGCAATCTTTGTATCGAAGCGATGGATCTATCAAAATTGATCACATTGCCGTGTTAATCACCATTGTCTTTGGTATCATCTGGCTTTCTGAATACCTGAGCCAAATACTTCCAGCTATTCCTGAAATATTATGGCTTACTACTTTCGTGTTGCTAACAGCCCAAACCCCTTATGTGAAAAATATTTCAGGTGGAGCCATGTTGGGCAATTACCTGCTGCTACTCTTCCTGGCTTGCAACGGAGCTAAATCTGTTGTGGCCAACATCATTGCGGTAGGACCTGCCGTATTTTATTTTGCGGTGGGAACCATTGCCATCCATGGGTTATTCATATTCGGAGTTGGATGGTTACTTAAAATTGATGGCGGTACGTTAGCCGTTGCATCACAAGCCAATGTGGGTGGATCTTCAAGCGCGTTGGCGTTGGCCAGTGCAAGAGGTTATACAGAAAAGATTTTGCCTGGTATCGCAGTCGGATTGTTGGGGTATGCCATTGGTAATTACCTGGGACTGCTGGTTGGAAACTTGATGCAAATGATACTGTCCACATAGACAGCTTACTACTCATAAACCCTCACATAATCCACTTCCATTCTTGCACGAGTCAATGCTGGATCAATCGGTCCACCCAATCCTCCTCCCATAGCGATATTGATAATGACATAAAAGGGATGTTGAAATGGCCAAGTTTCTTCATTAAATGTTTCAGGTTGGTACACATAAAATATTTTATCATCTACGAAAAATTCAATTTTATCACTCAACCAATTGGCTCCGTACACATGAAAATCAGAATCGAAGGTTTCCACATGCGTATCTCCCTTATTGACAGTGTCACCAGAACTACTTTTTGAATGCAAGGCACTTTGAATCACTCCAGGGTTTCTCCCTACATGTTCCAGCACATCCATTTCTCCACAAGCTGGCCACCCTATGATGTCAACCTGCTCGCCAAGCATCCACAATGCCGGCCAGGTGCCGATTCCGGTTGGCAGTTTTGCCCTGAATTCAATCCTTCCATAAGTGAAATTCATTTTATCCTTAGTAGTTAAGCGAGCCGATGTCCAGACTGAATCCTTTTTCATTGCTTCAATGACCAATTTTCCATTTTCTATTCTTACGTTGGAGGAATCCTTGGTGTACAGTTGTTGTTCATTGTTTCCCCATCCACAAAGATTAGGACAACCGTCACCTATTTGATAATTCCAAAAGGCATTGTGAGGTTGCCCGCTGTATTCAAACTCATCAGACCAAACAAGTTTTCTGGAACCTGATGTGCAAGCAAAAAGAAAACAACAAACTATAATAAAGTATCTCATCGAATTGCACACAATTTATTGGCTCAACATCCATTCAGCAGTAGCGGTTGATAGGTCAGGTAGTATGTTTTGCTTTGAAACTTTAAAAGAATGATCCGCCCCTTCATACTGCTGAAGCGTAGATGTTTTCAATCCCTTTACTACTTTCTTAATCAAATTAATATCAGCCAATTTGTCTTTTGTTCCTTGTAAAAACAACATGGGCACCGTAACATCTTTAAGATGTGCTGCCCGTTCAATTCCTGGATTGCCAATGGCGTGCAGTGGAAATCCAAAGAAAACAATCCCTTTCAAAAAGTGAGGACATTCCTTCGCCACACGTTGTGATGTCATCCTCCCTCCAAACGATTTGCCCCCCGCAAACAATGGAAGCTTCGGAAATAATTCATTAGCCTTCTCCATAACCATGGCTACCGTTTTTTCTGCAACGGCAGGAGCATCCGGTCTTCTACTTCCTTTTTCCATATAAGGAAAATTGTATCGCAAAGTGGCAACCCCATTGCTGGCCAAGTATTCCGCAACCTGTTCCATAAATGGGTGTTGCATTCCTGCTCCAGCACCATGCGCAAGAACAAGAAGTGCCTTGGCATTTTTAGGACCCATAGCCAATGCCGAGATATCACCTGTCCGCTCCAAAATGGAGATAGTTAGCCGTTTAATTGTCTGGGCCATGACGTAATTTATTCTATTTGCGGATAAGTGAGAAATAGGCAAACGAATTAGCCCTAGAGTTTGTCTGTAGATTGGAATTTATTCTATATTCATTTTCCAATTTCCATTCCTCATGCGTAACAAAAACAATCGAGTAGCCATATTGGGAAGCCTTCGCATTCCCTTCGTGAAGTCTTTTCAACAATACAAGCGTACGAGCAACCAGGAAATGTTGACTGCAACTCTACAAGGAATGGTTGACAAATACAAACTAGCTGGAAAACTGTTGGGGGATGTTTCTTTTGGTGCTGTTATGCAAAGTTCTATTGAATGGAATTTTTCCAGGGAAGTAGTGTTGGGAACAACCCTCCATCCTAATACACCTGCTTTTAATGTTCAACGCGCTTGCGGTACAAGTTTGGAAACCATCAACCTGATTGCGTTAAAAATTTCAGCTGGCCAGATTGAATCAGGAGTTGGCGGTGGCAGCGACACCAACAGTGATCTGCCCGTGATGGTGCAACGGAAATTTGCCTGGAAACTAATTGATCTAAATAGTAGCAAAAGCTTTGGGCAAAAGTTGGCAAACCTATTCAAAATTAATTTTTCTGACCTCAAGCCAGCTTACCCAGCCGTGGTCGAGCCTCGCACAAGCTTATCTATGGGACAGCACACGGAGAAAATGGTAAAAGAATGGAAGATCACACGGGAAGCACAGGATGAATTATCATTGACCAGCCATCAAAATGCATCGAAGGCATATCAAGAGGGATTCTATGATGACTTGCTCGTGCCATACAAAGGCACCACCAAGGATACCATAGTCAGAGATGATACAGATAAGGAGAAGCTGGCCAAACTGAAACCGGTGTTCGATCGCTCCTCAGCAGGAACACTTACAGCAGGCAATAGCACCTTGCTTACGGATGGCGCTGGAATGGTTTTTTTGGGCACAGAAAAATATGCCGAAGAGAATAATCATCCGGTGCTGGCCTACTTTTCAGATTGCGAAGCAGCGGCAATCGATTTTGTACATGGTGCAGGTTTGCTCATGGCACCCACCTTAGCGGTAGCCAGGCTACTAAAACGAAATAATCTAACCTTGCAAGACTTTGACTACTATGAAATTCATGAAGCCTTTGCCGGACAAGTGCTATGCACGCTCAAAGCCTGGGAAAGCGAGGACTATTGCAAGAAAGAGTTAGGATTAGATAGGGCACTCGGCTCAATTGACAGATCCAAAATGAATGTGAAAGGAGGAAGTGTGGCGCTGGGTCATCCTTTCGGAGCTACAGGTGCCCGGGTGGTGGGTACGATGGCTAAACTTCTTAATCAAAAAGGAAAAGGACGTGGATTGATTTCTGTTTGCACAGCTGGAGGTATGGGGGTGGCAGCAATTATTGAAAAGTAATCTACAAATGCTTATACCACACATTCATACTTTCAATATCCTCCCCTATATAAGTATTGTTGACCAGGGTACCGGCAAACTTATAATCCTGTCTGGCAAAGGTTGCGTTCATTCCGATAGAAGCTGAACGGGCAATGGTAAACAGAGTTTTAAAATCCTGAGCCACCATCTCTTTTTCCATCTCTTTAAGCAAAAAATAGGACAGGTTTTTACCGCGATGCTTGGGTAAAGTCGCAAAATCAGTCATCTCCGCATTTTTGTTCTCTGCATCTTTTTCTGCTGAAGAAGCTGCCACTAGCTTATTATCTACAAAGGCACCGAAATAATCAATATTCTTATCCATGGTATCTTTGATGTACAGCTCATCAAAAATGGGAAATGGATAAACTTTAAAAGTTTTTTCATAAAGTGAAACCAACTGCTCAGCATCCTTGTGTTCAAGTGGCCTAAAATCGGCATCCGGTCTCTGTAAATTATTCTCATCCTTTTTCAACAAGGCCACTTCAATATTCTTCCTAATTTTTTGCTTCTTGTTAAATGAAAGAAAAGATCTTGCCGCTCCCATAAATCTGGAAACAAAATGAGCCGATTCTTTGCCTTTATAAAATTGAGGAATGGTGGCTTCCTTCTTATAATCATTATCTAAAAATTCATCTACCATTTTCTCAGGCACTTTGGCAAATATTTTGGTGTACTTTTTGACTACCGACAAGTGATGCAATTTGTCAATAATTTCCGGTGAATCTTTTTCCGCCAACTTCATTAAGTAAACCCGATCATTGTTAGGTCCATGTTGAATCACCGAATGTTCTAGTTTTTCTACTTTGTCAAACATATTTTTTGAAATAATAAACCGTGAAATAAAGGATGGCCGATATAGTCAACCCGTAAACTGTTGGATCCAGGCCAAAAGGGAGATCGATTTTGGCCAATATGCAAGTGAGGGTAAACCCACC
>DATCZR010000315.1:0-6771 GCA_036525835.1 Cyclobacteriaceae bacterium | reverse complement strand
ACAACTTCCCCTTCTACATGAATTGCAAAGTCCAGCCAGGCAGGTTTGCCTATGTCGTTATAATGATTGGCAATATTAACTCCCCCTACCAAAGCAAAGTGCCTGTCGGCTACACATATTTTATGATGCAACCTACGACCCAAATAAAACCGCCTGCTTCTAAAAAGAGGTTCAAAGAACTTGAATTTAACACCACCTTTCTGCAATCTTCGTATGAATAAGTTGTCTAAAGACTGTGACGCATAACCATCAACCATTAAAAAAACTTTAACGCCTCGATGCCTGGCCTGCAGAAGGGCATGAGCTACTAGTCGTCCTGTTTCATCGTCAGCAAAAATATAGGTTTGAAGATGTAACGTTTCTTCGGCACTTGAAATTAGATGGACAAGTTGATCAAAATACTGTTTTCCACCTCTTACCAGTGTAACACGATTGTTTAGACTATACTCACGAGTTGGCGTTTCCATCAAATGGGTTGATGAATTTCATACTAACAAGTTATCAATTTTTCAAGTCCAATATGCATGCAAATAATTTAACCGCATCGGGAATATAGGATGCATCATCACTCTATACTATACGATAATGCTATATTTCGGAAATATTATGGATTAGTCAGACATTGGATTCACTTACGCATATTGTTTTGGGTGCTTGTGTTGGTGAAGTGGTCGCAGGTAAACGCCTGGGTAAAACCGCTTTGATAGCAGGGGCTGTAGCGCAATCAATTCCTGATTTGGATTTTATTGCTTCTTTTTGGATGAGTCCGGCCGGTGACCTGCTGGCTCATCGAGGATTCACTCACTCCTTTCTGTTCATTATACTAATCTCCTATCCTTTGGCTCTTATGGTGGTTCGATGGAAATGGATTTCTCCTATGTCCGTCAGGTCATGGTCCTTTTTTATTTTATTGGAATTATTGATTCACATCATGCTGGATGCTTTTAATGCCTATGGAACGGCATGGTTTGAGCCCTTTAGCCATTACCGGGTCTCGTTCAACAGCCTCTTCGTGCTTGATCCATTCTTTTCAATTTGGCCTCTGTTGGCAGCTATATCGCTGATGATATTGCCTATTCAAAATAAGCAGCGCATCAAATGGGCCTGGCTAGGCATCGCAATAAGCGTCTTGTATTTAGTTACTAGTCTTGTTAATAAGCAGCTTACCTCCACTCCAATTGAAAATTCTTTAGCCAAACATCAAATCAAATATCACCGTTATTTCAGCACACCTACGCCAGCAAATATTTGGCTTTGGTATATCGTAGCAGAAGATAATCAAGGGCTCTATGTGGGCTATCGATCTGTTTTTGATAGCCAGACCGAAATTTCGTTTCAGTTTTTCAATAAAAACAAACATCTCTTAGATACCATTAATAACCATGAAGACCTCCAACACCTGATTAGATTTTCAGAAGGCTATTACACGGTATCTACCTATGAAAATAGATTGGTCTTTAATGATTTGAGGTTTGGACAAATGATGGGCTGGAGCGATCCCCGGTCACCGTTTGTATTCTATTATTTCCTCAATCATCCAAAAGACAATGAACTATTGATTCAACGCGGCAGATTTGCCAATTGGGATCACCAAGCAGTCCTTTCATTCGTTGATCGAATCAAAGGAGATTAATTGAGTTATGCGGGATTCACTACCAATACAGGCAACTCAGAATGATTAATCAATTGCAATGCAAGTGCAGGACTCAACAGCCTACCTAATGTACTTTGCCTCTCCATGGCCACCGCGATCATATCCGCGTCAATGCTTTTAGCAAATTGGTCAATCCCAAATTCCTCGTCGTTGGTATACGTAATGTTAACCGTAAATGGAATAGAGTTAAATTCTTTCATTGCGTTTTTCATCGTCAGACGGGACATCTTTTCATCAACCAAGTGGCTAATCATGTTAACGAATAGTAGGTGAAGGTTAGCATTAAAAAGCTCACAAAACGTGGTAACTACTTGCAGCGCATGGGTGGCATCTTCCTTAAAAGTAGATGCAAATACAATATTTTTAAGCTTAAAGTTGGGTGTCAGCTGCTTCACCACCAGGGTGGGTACCGAAACATGTTGAACTACATGTTGCGTTTTAGATCCGATAAGGGCCTCACGAATGCCTTTGACCCCGTGAGATCCCATCACCAGCCAATCGATTCCAAATGGCTCAATGTAATCCTGAATATTTCCTTCACCACTATCCAGAATCAGCTCACTTTTTGCGCTTATACCAAAAGATTCTGCCCGTTTCACCAACTGACTTAACTTATATTTGGCCCGACCAATTTCATGGTCGACCAAGGTAGCGGGTTCTCCGGGTACATGTGGTGGACTGGAAGGGTCAATCTCCAGATGTAAGTAGAGCAATTCAGCCTTACTTTTCTTAGCTAAATGCAACGCCAATTCCGATGCCAACCCGGCACAATCTGAAAAATCGGTTGGTACGCCTATCCTCCTCATACGCCCTATCCATGATGTGTAACCTGGACAGAAAAATAGAAAAGGTCTGAACCCCATTCAATGACCTTACTCCAGCCGAATATTGATCTTCGTCATAAAAAGGGCGAGAAAGTACTATCCTCGCCCTATTCAAAGCAGAATAATTACTTTAAAATAAGTACATAACAACCAGATTTTTAGACTTTTAAATGCAGTTGAATAAAGTGAATTAATAGGTTGAACATTAAACGCTTGGTAAAATTCTGGCACGCTCCTTACCTCTCCATTCACCCTAAAATAGCCAGGAGAATGTGGATCTGTATTGACCCGCACCCTTAGTGCTTCTTCGCGGGACTTGCCCCGCCAAGACTGGCCATACCAGTAAATGCATATCGCTCTCCCGTAAACCCATCCAAGACTGGAGCTTCCTAGCCTTTCAGTGATAGCTTATAGGCTTTAAGGGCAATACTCAATCCTCCTAAATCTCCAATATTCTCGCCTAATGTGAACTCACCGTTTACATTCAGATCAGGAAGAACCTGAAACTCATTGTACTGAGCAACCAAAGCACCCGTTCTTTTCTTAAATTCTTCCAAATCACTTGCTGTCCACCAGTTTCTGATTGCACCGCCTCCATCAAACGTGCTTCCATTATCATCAAAACCATGTCCAATCTCATGGCTAATTACTGCACCAAAGCACCATAATTGACTGCATCCTCCGCATTCAGATCAAAAAAGGGAGGTTGAAGAATAGGGGCAGGAAACACAATCTCATTAAGTGTGGGATTATAATAGGCATATTTGAATTCATCGCCATCCTATTTGGATTCATTGGCATTCCACCTTTGCTTATTTTTATTTACTTCTATTACGATGAACAAATTGATCATAGCATTTTAGACATGGGCACTGTGGTGGAACTTCGGCTTTATAATGAATAAGGAAAACCCACAGATTACACTCCCATCATAGCATATGAGGTTACAGGTCAGCTTTATGCCAGAGAAGCTCCGGTATAACAAGTAGAGATGTTTGTCGAAAATGATAACCCTGAGTCAGTACTTATTTACACATTCACTCAGCGCTGGGTTATAATAATCCTTATTGGTTCGATTGAAGGCTTATTTACTTTAGGCATCATTGTGTTTCTTTTTCTCAGCAGATCTTCCGTTAAATAAGAATAAAACTTAAGATCATTAGGCTACTTCGTTTTAAATGCATCTCTAACGACCTCTTCGTTAAAGCCTTCCGCCACCTTATTATTGTTAGCATAAACATATAACGCTGTATTAAAAATGGTGTTGGCTACACTGAAGATCAATCCCGCAAAAAATAAAAGGAGCAAACCAAGGGATACACCTGCTATCAAACCGGATATACCAATCAGGTTGCCAAGTACGTAAGTAATACCAATACATAATACAATGATCAACACGAAGGTGAAGAATTGGATAAGTCCCAATCCAATAGCTCTGATCAAACTTTCACCCCAGGTTTTCTTAATCACCTGAGTTGACTTTTTTACGGCATCAATAGGACCAAGGCCTTCATAAACCAATACCGGAACCACGAAAATAGTGATGATGCTCCAAGTCATCCCCAGCAAACCTATAAGGATACTGGCCACAATTTGACCCGCCTTACCCAATCTCGATGCCAGATTATCCAATAACCTGAGTAACAAACCCACCGTAGCAGAAAGCAGGCTCCACTTAAAAATCAATCCCAGTTTTGAAAATGCAAAACTAAAACTTTCATTGAATGTGGCGTTTCCACCTTCAAATCTCACCTTGGTTGTGTAGACCACGCATACATTAAAGAAGGTGGCAATGAATGCCAATCCAAAATAAGTAACAAACAAAAGCACATATTGATAAGCTTGCAGGGTCGTATCAGAAATACCTTCGTTCAATATGGCAGGTACTACCGATGGCAATACCATCGCCACTACAAAAAGAGTAGAGAAAATAAAAGATAACAAAGCGAACCAGATAAGCTCTCTATCTTTATTGATAACAGCAAACGATAGTTTGGTGATGTTCCAACTTCTTGAAAATGCATTCATATTCTAATATTTATGCTTGTGAAATTATTATTTTTAATCATAAATATCTAACCCCAGTACACGGTCTTTTTAGTCGATTTCTCAATAGGAATCATGGAGCCAGGTGACGATCGTCATAGCTCTCCGCTCTCATAAACCGTACTTTTAGACAAAAATTAAATGCCAATATGGACCAGCACTTTTATCAAGTAGACGTAGAATGGAACAGTGACCGCAAAGGTATGATGTGTTCGCCTGAACTTAGCTCCTCATTAAGCGGAAGTGGATGTATCGAGGTAGCCACGCCTCCGGAGTTTCCCAAAGGCATTCCAGGCATATGGTCTCCTGAGCATCTCTTTACGGCCTCAGTAGCCAGCTGCATCATGACCACTTTCTTAGCCATTGCAGAGAATTCTAATTTGTCCTTTTCTCGATTTTCGTGTAAATCAAAAGGCAAGCTGGAAAAGGTTGAAAAAAAATTCGTGATGACGGAAATACTGGTAGAACCTGTCGTTACGCTGATTCATGAAAAAGATCGAGATCGGGCCATACGTGTCCTGGAAAAGACAGAAAAAGAATGTCTGATTAGCAATTCCATCAAATCCAGGGTAATCATAAATCCCGTTCTGGAAGTTGAGCATTCTCAACCCATCGACAAATAATCTAGAACTCTGAAAATAAGTCTATTATCTCCATACCAAGGAATTAGCTCCGGGTAGCAAGCAAAGTATATTCCTGAAGTTTGCCAAATGTCATTCTCACACCCATCTTGGTGCAGACTGTATATTTGCCCATCGTTCCCTTTCGTATATAAACTCAAGAGCAACTTGCTTATCTGAGGTACCCTAATCATGGATAACCACATCCATTGACAAGTTGGATGAAGTTTTTCAATTCGTTAAATTCGGTCATTAGAAAAAAAGCAGAAACTTTATGGCTAAATTATCGCTGAACGTCAACGGTCAATCAAAAGAAATTGATATTGATCCGCAAATGCCCCTCCTTTGGGCTATCCGCGATTTTGTTGGACTCACTGGCACCAAGTTTGGATGTGGTATTGCTCAATGTGGTTCATGCATCGTGCATATGGATGGCGTCCCTGTTAGATCTTGCGTCATCCCTTCTTCGGCTGCAGTAGGGAAGAAAATCATCACCATTGAAGGACTTTCTGAGAATAATGATCACCCAGTGCAACTAGCATGGATTGCAGCACAAGTACCACAATGCGGCTATTGTCAATCCGGACAAATTATGAGTGCTGCTGCTTTGCTTAAATCAAATCCAAATCCATCTGATGAAGACATTGACAATGCCATGAGTTCCGTATTGTGTAGATGCGGCACCTACCCAAGAATAAAACGAGCCATCAAAGAAGCTGCTAAATTGTAATTATGGAAACACTTACCCGAAGAAAATTTATACAACTATCAACGGCAGCCGGTGCATTCCTTGCCATAGGCTGCCTGCCCGATGCGCAGGGAAATGATTCCATGATATCTGGACTGACAGCAGATCCCGGCCAGGTGGATCTCAACCAATTTATTTCAATTGGCAAAGATGGCAGTATCATACTCTTCAACCACAGGCCTGAAATGGGCCAGGGAACCTTTCAATCTATACCCATGATTCTCGCTGAGGAACTGGAAGTAGGAATGGATCAAATTGAAATACGTCAGTCTGCCGCCAGCCGTGATTTATACGGCAGCCAAATGGTAGTGGGTAGTAGAAGTATTCAAACAGAATTTGAAAAGTTAAGAAAGATGGGGGCCGCGGCCAGAGAATTATTAAAACAAGCAGCCGCTAATAAATGGAAGATCAAAATTGAGGAATGCAAAGCGGTGAAAGGAACCGTAGTAAGTTCATCAGGTGAAACCCTTACCTATGGCGCATTAGTAGAGGAAGCCGGCAAACTGAAGGCGAATGACAATCCACCTTTGAAAAAACCATCAGACTTTACCATTATAGGTACCGCTGTTCCCAGAACGGACATACCATTAAAGACCAATGGTAAAGCCCAATTTGGAATAGATATCTCTGTACCCGGAATGTTATATGCAAGCATTGAGCGATCTCCACAATTTTTAGGTAAGGTGAAAAGCTTTAACAAAGAAGAGGTTTTGAAAGTGCCTGGTGTAAAACATGTCTTTACCACATCACGTGAAGTATATGGACAAACCCGTGAAGGAGTGGCCATATTGGCCGGCAACTATTGGAATGCACTGCAAGGGAGAAATAAACTTAAAGTACTTTGGGATACACAAGGGCTCGAAAAGATTTCCGATGAAA
>DATCZR010000314.1:0-5333 GCA_036525835.1 Cyclobacteriaceae bacterium | reverse complement strand
GCCAGGAGGAAATATTATTGGGGCTCTCTTCTTTTTATTATTAATGGTGGCCGCGCTCACTTCTTCTATTTCCATGCTTGAGGTGCCTGCTTCCTATTTTATTGACGAAAAGAAATGGAGTAGAAAGAAAGCCGCCTGGGTAGTAGGTGTAGCTGCATTTGTATTTGGCGTTCCCTCTGCCTTATCACACGGTGCGAGCGATCTTTTCTCTAACATGAGTATTGCCCTTCCATGGACTAGTGACATTACTGGGTTTCAGGAAATCATTGACTACTTTTTCGGCACATTTTTCATTGTGGTAGTTGCACTAACCACCTGCTTATATGTAGCCTGGAAATTGCCAATTGAAAACATTGTGGGAGAACTGGCTCAGGGTTCACCTGCATTTAAAGCTGGCAACTTTGCTTCCAGGGCTTTTGTATTTTTTATTCGTTTTGTCTGTCCTACCGTTATTCTACTGGTACTCCTTAATATGATGGGGGTATTTGGAATATTTGCTGGCGCCTAGAAGACAATACACTAATAAAGGCTAACCAAATGGGTTAGCCTTTATTATTTCCAATCCAGAGCGTTTACTTCAAAAGCTCTATGATAGGTTGACCAACGGAACCACTTGGGAACTTAATCCTAAGAATAGAGGAGATGGTAGGCGCTATGTCTGTGATCGCATGATAGCTTGCTGAAGTCCCATTTTTTACACCAAATCCATAAAAAATCAAGGGCACATGGGTATCATAGGTATAGCCGGTGCTATGTCCGGTAGAGCGCTCTTTGTCATCTGTCCATCCAGGCTCCGGAATAAAGGCGATGTCGCCTGAACGTTTGGGACTATAACCTCTTTTAACTTTTCCCCTCATACCCTCCTCCTCAAAATTACCATTTTGAATAGAAGACTTAATGTATACTTCACTTACGCCATCCAAACTAATAAGGTAATTGTGTACTAGCTCAGATGCAATCAAATATTCTACTCCCGATGATTTGGGATCTTCCGCAAAAGCATCGTGGTTTAAGAAAACTTGCTCATTACTTACATTTTCAATAATTTTCTTTCCTGGAAAATATTTTTCTAAATAGTTATTTAACTGTTCAGTGAAATTGATTGGGCCATAGGTGGGGGATATTATATTCAAGTCTTTGAGATATTGACGCACTTCAGAGACACCATGATCAGAAGTCAGAAAGACCAGGTATTGATCTTTGCCAATGTCTTTGTCCAGTTTGTTTAATATTTCTTCTATGTTTTTATCCAACCGAATAAACATATCCTCAAGTTCAACGGCATTGGTCCCAACGGAGTGACCTAATTTGTCAGTGGAAGAAAACGAAATACTCAAAAAATCAGTCCATTCATCTTTGCCCATTTCCTCTCCATCAAGGGCAGCAAAAGCTAAGTCACGCATTAAATCATTTCCAAATGGTGTAAAGGGCAGCAATGCAAACTCTCTATTTTCTTTCCTCAGTGCTTTTAAATTATAAGGAAATACCGGCCTGTCTTTGCCCTTCACAATCCAGTCATCCGTTAGAACCGATTCATACGGTGTATCATCAGGACCGCTCTCTTTATATTTTTCAATTGGATAAATAGTCGTCCAAGTCTCGTTCAAATATTTATCAGCTAATTTTTTTGCATTAAACTGCTCTAGCCACAATGGCAATGCTCCTTTATAATAGGTACTTGAAATAAATTTTCCCGTAAGTTCATCATACCAATAGGCACCATCAGGAGTATGTCCAGCTGGTAGTACAGCTCCTCTATCTTTAATTGAAATTCCTATCACTTTAGATCTTCGCTGGGTTGCCAACTCCAATTCATCAGTCACCGTTGTTGACAACAACCTCCACGGAGAAACATCTCCATTTCCAATATGGCTACCTACAATTTTCTGATTTGGATCCCCGACACAATTAACTTTTTGTTTCAACTTCCTATCATACCAATCATTGGCAATAATGCCATGAATAGCAGGAGTCGCCCCTGTATAAATAGTTGCATGACCTGGCCCCGTGTAGGTAGGCACATAATTATAATGTGCATTGCTCAGCATAAACCCCTCATTCATTAATCTCTTAAATCCTCCTACACCAAACTTAGGCTCATAACGATAGAGGTACTCCTGCCGCATTTGATCAACAACAATTCCCACTACCAACTTAGGTCGCCCCGGAAATGACGAATCTGTTTGAGCTTTAACTAAAAAATTACAAAACAGTAGAATAATGAAAAAAATATATCTCATAGATATGGATTAATAATGTAATGTAGAAAAAATTAAAATAGCGGACTATACATTTGGTACCAGCGGATTACCGGCAATAAATTCGATCATATTCTTCTGCCTCATAAATTTCTCTTCTTATTTGCACGCCTTTTTCATCGTAATAGATCACGACAAAAATATCGGCCTCCTCCACATTTTTTTCTGTAAAATACAGTGGTTTCTCTGGTGTCCCCAAATTAAGGACGTCACTAAATGTAGAAGGAATTATAACTCCTTTGGTACTACTCAAAACCCCATACTCATTTTCCTGATGCACAATGGCTATCTTTTCTTCCTTTGAATCTTTAATAATTTGGTAATCTTTAATTGAACTACTGGTAATTTTCTTTTCATATATATTATAGATCATCCAACGAAATCCCTTTTTAACAAACGCACTTGAATCACTCCAAGGCCGTACTTCATCAAACTCAAATGTTGAGATGGGATCTGATTCTCGGGTAATAAATCCGTAGAATCCATCTTTGTAGGCAACCAACAATGAATCATTAAAAAAAGTAAGGTTCCGTTCATAGTTAGCCTTAACCAGTTTCCTGCTCAGCAAATCATATATACCAAACTTCTTTTCTTTCAATAAAGAAACCGTTTCCAATCCGGATCTAACTATCGCCTCATACTCTATTGGTAGTAATGGTTTCCCCTCCAGGTTTACCAAGCCTTTTTTACCCTTGTGTTCGATGAGAAATACCCCATAACCCAACTCCTCAATTTTGTCAAATTCTAACGCAAAACGCTTCAACCCGGTATCAACATCATATAATTGTTTATTTCCTTTCTCCTCAAGATAAAAGTATCTCACAGAATCTGGACTCTTTACAAACGTGACGTTGGTATTAGATGGAAATACCATTTTGCGACCAGAGCCAAAAATAACTTTTAGTGAATCCCTTTTTAATGCCATGGCCAACCGATTGGCAAACCAAAGACTATCAAGACCTTCTTCAATTATTTTAGCTGATGGAAGGTGATATAATTTGATATTCAGCGGTCGATACAAACCCAACCAATTGAGATAAGGTCTGATATCATTAAACTCTGCATTATCCAATTCCTTTAATGATCCTACAGTACTTACCTTATTGAGCACTCTTTTAGTGAAGCCAAAAGAGGTCAACGTTAAAATTTGTCTGTCTAGCGGAATTTCAAACTCCAATTCAGAATTGACCACACCTTCCAAAGGCCCATTCTTTACCAGTACTTTTTCGGAGCTCAATTTCCTCACCTCATCAAACACCATATTTTCCGGCAATAGATTACTATCCGCTGCCCTTATAACCTGTTCAACTGTATTCAGAATTTTTTTGTCTCGTCTTGTTAGCACAATAATTTCCTCCTCTGACCTGATGTCGTCATAAGAATTGTCAATTAACTTTTTACCAGCAAAAGAATATAAGCTCCATTTTTTGTTTTTTTGTATGGCCACGAAATGTTCCGCAACAATTCGTGTATCTTCTATACAATTATCATCAATCTTAAATCCTGACTTATGGATAACCTGATTACAGGATTTACCATGTAGCAGTAAAATTCCAAATCCCAAATCATCAATACTTTCAATTTGGCCTTTAAAGATTACATCCCCACCTCTACTAACAACACCCTCAGAGGTAATCATTACATCAGCAGTGACATTGCCACACAGATATTCCTGATCGATCTCCTTGAATCTTGGACTGATGATTTCCCTCCCACTTTCATTTATAAAACCAAAGCGGTCGTTTTTGAGAAATGGTACCCAATAACTCTCTTGAAGCTGAATAATGAGCTTGAGCGAGTCTGATAATATCAGTTTTGGGAGTACTTCACCTTGCTGACGCGCAATGTGATAGGCAATGTCTTTCGCTTTTTTTAAAGCTTTTAGATCTTCTTTGTAGGTTGATATAAAGTTGAGATAGTCCTTCAACTCACCTGAAGCCGTGCTAATCTCAAAAATTTGCTGATGTACTTCTGCGCGATATGGGCTATTCGGATAGTTCTTATAAAAAGAGACGTAACTCTTCAATTTCCTGTCTCCTGTCTTATCTTCAAACAACAATTTCTCATATCGACTTTTAGCTTCTACCGTTCTATGAGATTCAGGATACTTTTTCAGATACTGATCAAAGCTCTGATACGTATTCATTTTTAAGGCATCTAAAAATGCTACCTCATCGCGAAGTTCAATTGCATTTTCTTTTTGACTGGCATAAATAAACTTGTCCAGGAATTTTTGATATGCTAGCTCAGTGTTAATTATTTTAGCTCTTTCAAACGCTGCACTGTCAATTCTTGCTCTCAAGGACAATAATATCGAGCTATCCAATGGAAATCGCTCCATGCGATCACGTTGCTTCAGGTCTTCCAGCCCATAATCAGTCATGGATACCATTGCATACTGATAAGCAGAATCTATTTGGAAATCAGGATTAGTTGATTCAAAATACCACTGCGCATAAACAAATTTGGCCTCGGGATTAATGGAGTCCTTCCTGATTGCCTTTTTTATGGATTTCTCTGCCTTTGCCCACTTTCCTTTTTGTATACGAGCTTGAGCGGCTCGCTCAGGACTGATTTGGGCTTCACTTAATAGCGAAACCAGAAACAGAAATAAAAATAATGCAACGTTTATCCTCACAAGTCTATGACTATTTGACAAAGTTCTCCTATTTTATGAATAACGGAAAACGATGATAAATTGAGCCGCCAAGAATGAAAGATTTCTTAATATTGCATCTCATTTTTGATTCGGGGTGTAGCGCAGCCCGGTTAGCGCACCACGTTAGGGACGTGGGGGCCGGAAGTTCGAATCTTCTCACCCCGACAGAACAAAAAAAGCCTCAGGTAGCCTGAGGCTTTTTACATTTACTGTCAAATCAAGTAGGTTTAAATAAGAAGGTAAATGCAATACTTTTCAAATGAGGCAAATTCAGGTTCATGAATAGAATGCTCTGTTTATTAATCGGACTAATTACCGCCTGCTCAACAACAGAGTCATCCAATAACCACTCAGAAGGCATTCCATCGGGCATGGTTTTAATTCCGAGGGGCACTTTTTCAATGGGCGGAAAGAGT
>DATCZR010000313.1:0-7762 GCA_036525835.1 Cyclobacteriaceae bacterium | reverse complement strand
AAGGCTTCACTTTTGGTTTGATGGGAATCTCAGCTGCAATCTTCAGAAATTCTTCCACATCCTGCCGGGTAATATTGGCAACACTTTTGATTTCTTTTTCCATCCAAAGGTGCTTTTCATAATTGAGATTCAACAATTCCTCCTGATCTAAAGATTCTTTTCTAATTGCATTGATTACTAATCTGCCGCCCGATTCTAATCGATCCATCGCATTTACAACTGGCTTCCATGCCGGTGTAGTATCAATAATTGCAAATAATTTATGAGGAGGTGAGTCGTTTGTATCTCCTGCCCAATGGGCACCGAGGCTCTCCGCAAAAGCTCTTTCCTCTGCACTTCTCGCAAATACAAATACCTCAGAATCAGGATAAAGGTACTTTGATAGTTTAAGCACCAAATGTCCGGAAGCACCAAACCCGGTAAGTCCTAGCCTTTTGCCATTATGCAATCCAGTTAACTTTAAGGACCGATATCCGATAGCGCCTGAACATAATAGAGGCGCAGCTTCTTCATTGGTAAAGGCGTCCGGAATGAAATAGGCATAATCTTCATGCACGGTTATGTATTTGGCATAGCCTCCATTCACATCACGACCGGTGGCCCTGAATAGCTCGCAAAGATTCTCTACACCTGATTTACATTTTTCACAATTACCGCAGGCCATGTTGATCCAGGCAACACCTACGCGAGTGCCTTGCTTAAAACGAATAGCGGCTGAACCTGACGCTGACACTTCACCCACCACTTGATGCCCTGGAATAACAGGATAGACAGCAGGTGGAGTCCTCCCTTCAATCTCATCAATTTCTGTATGGCAAATGCCACAGCATTTAATCTTGATTAGTATTTCCCTTCTATTTGGGATCGGAACGTCCACTTCCACCAGTTTCAGCGGGGCCTTTTCTACTTTTAAATCATGTACCCCGGTTAAATGATAGGCCTTCATACTCAATTTTAATTAATCATAAAGTTCGTCCATTATCTCTGATAAAAAATTGATTTAAATCAGGCAATTCTTTGACAATACACGCCTAGACGGAAGAAGTCATTTAAGGTTGGTCATGCTATACCACTGACTCACCATTCAAATTGGTAGTAAGCACTTCACTCATGTAATCAAAAAAAGGTCTGATGTCTACAAATGTCTTATTCACCTGTTGCAGAAAGTTTTTATCCAGTGCTTCTTTATCCGAAAATGAATGCTCAAACCAATACTGTTTGTACCGCAGCAACCCAATGGCAGAATCTGCCTTGTCAAATCCTCGCGGAGCCGTCTTCACCTGCTCACCAAGCATTTCGCCAAATGTGAATTTGATCTTTTTGGTATTCAGCATACGCTGCCAACTATCATAATTCGTGGAGATATCAAGTCTGATTCGCTTTAAATCCTCAGCATTGGGATAGGTAAAACCACAGCCCACTAGGGTACCCCCTGGCTTTATCCAATAATAATAACCGCCTCGATATAGCGGTTTAGATCGTTTCAGGTATCCGGCAAATCGAGGGTTATATGGTGACTTATCTTTGGAGAAGCGCACATCATTGTAAATCCGGTAAAGGCTTTTCGTCGCATTTTCTGTTTCAAGATGATCGTGACTTTTCATCTTCACAATCAACTCGTCTACAAAGTGTCGAATATTTTCCTGCGAAAGCAAGTATTGGTCTTTGTGTTCATTGAACCAATCCCGGTTATTATTCCTTGATAATCTTTTTAAGAAATCAAATGTAGATTTGTGGATGACAACCATTAAAACTCTCGAAATATTTGCCAATTTATATCACGGAAATCAGGAACAAACTTCTCCACTTTTAAAAATTGACTAAACTCAACTTGCGAATGGGTGGTGGTAATAATCACCAATTTGCATCCAGCTCTTATAGCTGCCTCTGCCCCTGTCGGGCTGTCTTCAAATACAACACAATCTTCGGGTGTTAAATGAAGACCGGAAGCGCATTTTAAATAGATCTCCGGATCAGGTTTTCCTTTTTCAACATCCCCGGCATGGAGTACAGTTTTAAAATAGCAACGTAGGTTTAATTTATCCAATACGAAATCTACATTTTCATATGGCGCTGCTGATCCAATGGCCATAGGCACTCCCCTATCATGCAAGGTTTCAAGGAAAACAGATAGTCCATCAATTAATTTTATTTCAGACTTATAAATGGCTCTGTATGCTTCTTCTTTTTCATAAGCTAATTGTTTTCTTTCCGCTACAGTGAACCTATCCCCGAATAAACGAATGAAAATTTCATCATTGATCCCATGGATTTGCTTCCTGACCTCTTCCAGGGTCATATCCAATCCTAACTCTTTCAGTTTCTTTTGCCAGGCTCGATGATGTACCATCATGTTGTCTACCATGGTGCCATCCAAGTCAAAAATTACACCTTTCATCTTGCCCTTTCCTTACCTATTGTACACGCTCAGATAAACACTACTTTTCAGTCACCCACACCGCTCCAATACCTGCATCCCATAACTTTTTAGTGTAGGCAGGCACATCCGTTTCGATAATGGTTTTAGCCCTTGCGTCCAATGCAGTCCACTCTTTAGTCAATTCAGCCAAACGATCGCGTGATGATTTGTTCACCCTGGGTATATCGCTGTTTGTTTCGTTAATCAAAAACAAAAAATTGGCTGTAAACTTGTTCGGAAAGTTCTCTACGTCATCATAGGCTTTTGACTTGCGCTGGACCATGTCTTCATCCCAGGCCTTCATTTTATCAACCAACGTTTCCCCTTCCTTCTTGATGGATGCATATTTTGATTGGTCACCCATGTCTTTCAAGACCTCTTCAATCTGCGTGCGCATCTTCAAAATGGTATTAATTTTTTTATGCATGACGTTGAGTGACGCTTCCATCTTCAGCATGAATTGATTGTACTCAGCATAAGTATCATCCATCATGTTGTAAATCGGATTAGGTAATAGCTTAAAATCAGTCTTGGCTTCTTTATCTGCATACTTTACAGTGATGGAATAAGTTCCTGGAATGACTTTATGTCCTCTGAAGTTACCTTCTATGTATGCGGTAGGCACTCCTGTCATAGTGGGATAATAAGTATCCCAAACAAACCGATTCAATCCTTTTGACTTGGGAACAGTCGGGTCAGCGGGTGGTCCGCCCGGATAGCGCTGGAAAGATCCATCTTTCTTTGAACCAAGCGTTCGCACCAGGTTTCCGGCAGCATCTTTAATTTCCATCGTCAGATGAACCGAGTCTGCCAGCTTAGGCAAGTAGTAATAGATTACCACGCCACTGGCTGGATTCACTCCGGTGAACGAATTTGTTCCTTTAAATTCAGCTGAGGTGCTATTGAGCTGACTTCCCCAGTTTCCATAAACCTGATCTTCTGGCTTGTAAAGCGTAAATGTGTCAGTACCCTCCTTGTATTGACGGATCAGGCCAAGGTCATCCAAAATCCAGAAAGACCGTCCCGATGTGGCCACCACAAGGTCGCTACCCTTTACCATGAGATCGGTAATTGGGGTAACTGGCAAATTGAGCTGAAACGGTTGCCAACTGGTGCCGCCATTCCAGGAAATATAAACACCGGTCTCAGTACCAGCATAAAGCAGACCCTTGCGCTCGGTGTCTTCTCTTACTACCCGAGTAAAAGCACCATTTGGAATTCCTTTTGAAATGTTCACCCAGCTCTTTCCATAGTCAGTGGTTTTATAGAGCGCTGGGGTGTGGTCATTGAACTTATACCGAGTGGTAGCAATGTAAGCTGTAGCAGGATCATGAGGAGATACATCAATGGCATTAACCAAACACTCGGTTAATCCTTTTGGCGTAACGTTGGTCCAGGTTTTTCCACCATCCCTTGTCAGTTGCACATATCCATCATCACTGCCCGTCCAGATTACTCCTTTCTCGTGAGTAGATTCTATGACGTAAGCCAACGTTCCATAATTCTCTGCTCCCACAGCCTCGTTGGTATAGGGTCCACCCATTTTACCCTGTTTAGATTTTTCATTGCGTGTAAGGTCTGGAGAAACTTCTTCCCAAGTAACACCCAAGTCTTTTGTTTTTAATAATAATTGAGCGCCATGGTAGTAAGTATTAGGCTCATGTTGAGACCAGATAATGGGCGCATTCCAATTGAAACGATACTTCATATCGCTGGCATCCCTACCCAGATATTGTATGGGAGCGGCCATAATTTTCGTGCCTGCATTCGCTTTGGTATCTAATACTTCTATCGTACCCAAATAACTTCCTCCCAAAACATATCTTGGGTCATCCGGATTGAAGGCAAGAAAGGCACTCTCGCCCCCGGCTGAACTTGTCCAATTTTTTTCGGTAATGGCCCATCCACCTAAAGCCATGTTTTCTATTCTCACTGTGGAGTTGTCTTGCTGACCACCGTAGATGCGATAAGGAAAATTATTATCTGTATTAATTCTATAAAATTGGGCAGTAGGCATATTGGCCTGGCCCGACCAGGTTTCGCCTCGATTAAAAGTTATCCCTGCGCCTCCATCATCGGCAATCACCATGTTTTTAGAATTGTTCGGATTTATCCAAAGGTCATGATAATCGCCATGCGGACCGGATATGGTTTCCCACGTTTTGCCTCCATCAATAGAGCGCAGCGCATAAGCGCACATGACATATACCGTGTTTTCATCTTGGGTGTCAGGAAAAACTTCAATGTAGTACCAGGCACGCTGAATCAGTCGATGATCACTTGTCACCTGCGACCAACTTTTACCCGCATCATTGGAAACATACAATCCTTGTAAATCTTTTTCCCAGTCACTCTCAATGAGTGCATATACTTTCTCTGAATTCGCTCTTGAAACTGCAATGGCCATTTTACCCATTTCCTTTGGCAGTCCTTTTTCCATTCTTGTCCACGTGTCTCCACCATCAATCGATTTATAAAGCCCGCTTCCCGGTCCACCGCTTATTACTTTCCAGGGCAATCGCTGGTGATGCCACATGGCCGCGTAGAGCACCATGGGATTGCGCATGTCCATAGATAACTCAGAACATCCCGTCATTTCGTTGATGTACAATACTTTTTTCCAGGTACCCCCCCCATCTACTGATTTATAAATTCCTCTTTCTTGTGTGGCTCCATGAATAGCACCCTGTGCTGCCACCAAAACGATATCTGGGTTCTTAGGATGAATGGCTATTCTGGAAATCTGTTGGGTCTTTTCAAGTCCCATTTTCTTCCAGGTTTTACCCGCATCATGCGATTTATAAACACCATCTCCATAGGAAGACATCACACCGCGGGGAGCATGCTCACCCATGCCCACGTAAACAATATTTGGGTCACTCTCCGAAACGGCCACGGCTCCCACCGATCCTGTTCCAAAAAATCCATCAGAGACATTATCCCATTGTACCCCTGCATCTTCTGTTTTCCAAACGCCACCTCCGGTAGTACCCATATAATAAGTAAGCGGGTCACTCACTGTACCAGTGGCCATATTAGATCGGCCACCCCTGAAAGGTCCGATGCTCCGGTATTTTACATTTTTAAAGACGCTGTCCAGGTTTTGGGTAAAACCTGAAATTGAAAAAGCTAAAATGATAAGCGTAACAATAATCCGGTTCATAGAGATTAGATTGAAGTGTATAGGTTAAATATAGTAAGATTTAAACAGGTTATGGCAGATATACTTTTGGGCGGAAAGTCGTTCTGGTTAGCGGTAAATAGAAATTTCAAATAATGTCCACTATTACTAACTCCCTTTCTACACATGTCAATTTTCTTAATTGACTTAAATCGATAGCACTAAGTGAATTTGATCCATTTGGTGTAATCCATATCGATGAGATTTACGACATCGGATACAAGGCTGCAAAAAATAAATCCCTGAATTTCAAAAACTAATCAGCAATTAGAATATAAAAACGATTTTCGAATTACTTCTTCTTCAGGTAATATAAGGTAGCCGTCTCCTCTTTGGTTAAACCACTTAATTTTCGATTACGGCAGGCTTTGTTCCACTTCGACCTGAATGTCCCTTCCATCCAATCAGAAAGAATGATAGGATGAATATAGGATGACCGGCAAACAGTGGGTGTATTGCCCAAATCGAATGCAACGGACTTCACCACTTCGGTTGAAACTTTCTTTCTAGCGGTGGAGGTATCGGGATCCAGTTGTTTGGCCAGCCTTGAGGCAGCCTTCCAAGTAGCCGCCCAGGTGCGAAAATCCTTTGCAGTTACTTTTTCATGATCAGCTGCAATCGCATCGAGATATTCGTTTATGTGATTTGACTTTACATCAAAGTCATCACCAAACTGATCTTCATACCTAAATAAGTCCTGACCTTTTTTTCTTCCTCCCACTGCTCCTGATTTACTAATCAAGGTAGCAAGGTCATCTTCCCAAATTCTTCGCTTCCATAATTTGCCTGACTTCCCAACAAATTCAAAAACAGCATCTATCTCCCCTTCTGCTGACTTGGATGTATCTATTCTCATGTGACCTTCCTTTAGCGTAGTTAGTCCGTATGACTTATTCGTTCTGGCGTACTCATCGTTTCCTACGCGAAAATGATACAGGTCAATAAGCTTAACGATCAGTGCTACCACTTTATCTTTAGGCATTCCCTCCAACTTCAGATCCACGTTCACCTTATTTCTAATGGTAGGCAATGTTCTGGCGAACCTGACCATCCCGTCAAATTTTTCTGCAGCTCTGGCTCTAGTCCAATTCTCATGATATCGGTATTGCAACCTCCCTTTTACATCCATGCCCGTAGCCTGAAGATTGGCGCTCGCATCTGCTGATATCCATACATCCGCCCAAGCAGGTGGCAGCACAAGTTTGTTACAACGCTCAATTACTTTTTTGTTGGTAATGAGTTTGCCGCGATGATCAAAGTAGTCCCAGCTGAGTTTTTGGGTTCTTCTTTTTTTTCGGAATATGCCTTTATCTGCCATATCATTAATCTAAACAAAGAGCTTATTACTATTTAAATTTATGAATTCGTGGTCTACTTTAATAGCCTTATTTTGACCAAATAAAAAATCAAACCAACGCACTGGCTACGAAGATAATTTCTATCAGCAGCCTAACTTTATGATTCTTTATTCCACCAGAACATTCATAAGCTTTATTATTTTGTATTACTAGAAGCCAGGCAAATGAGTGCTAAGTGTAATATCTTCTGATTAAATAATGCTAACCAAATATTTATTCCTTAATTGCTTTCCTGAGCAATCTCTTGGTTGGGTTTCGCTTTTTTGTTAAACTATTTTTATCACTACTTTACCCTTGTAGTTCCCTTTTCCAAAATATCGGAAGGCATCAGCTGTTTCAGCCAGTGAAAAACATTTGTCAATAACAGGTTTCAGTTTTCCCGCTTCCATCATTCCGGCCAGGTGAGCCATGTCTGCCGAACTGTATTTGAGTCCAGCCATTCTAATTTTTTTGGAACTTAAGGAAGAAATTAACTTACCCAATAGCGCCAACTGCAAAATTCTGGCTGTGGTGCCCCCTGTCATTACAAAGATGCCTTGTGGATTTAGCGCCCTCAGATAATCAAACATAGAACGCGTGGCGATATTTTCCAGTATGATATCATACCCTTGTCCATTCTTGGTAAAATTTTCTTTTTGGTAATCGATCATATGATCAGCTCCCAGTGATCGCATCATATCGAACTTATTGGCTTTATCTACGCCTGTTACTACTGTGTCTTGAGATTTAGCCAATTGGATCGCAAAAGCTCCAACACCACCCCCTGCTCCGTTGATCAATACTTTTTGTCCAGTTTTTATTTTC
>DATCZR010000312.1:0-9846 GCA_036525835.1 Cyclobacteriaceae bacterium | reverse complement strand
GTCCTCCAACAGCAAATGCCCATTCTGGATTGCCACCACCAATAACAGTACCTAGTGGAAAGATAATTAAAACGCCACCTGCAAAACCCAAAGTACCTGCTGCATCTAAGTTAGTTTTGGCTTTCCTAAATTTCGTATAAGCTTGTGGATTGGCTTTCATAAATGACAGCACCATCTTGGGGCTTATAGAAACAGAATCTCTTTCAAATCGGTAGCCGCCAAAGGTTTTATAGATATTGATCTCCTGGCCAAAGCCACATCTGGCAATGATCAGAAAACAAAAAACAGTTAGGGCGCGAATAATCATAAAGATTGTGGTTGACAAATGGCATAAATGATAAAATTAGATAAAAATATTTAGCTTGCGTGAGGCAAAACTTCCCTACAATGGCAGGTGCAATATTTAATGAAATCCCATCTCTTGATCTTGCAGATTTTACTGGAGGTTCAGCCGAAAAACGATCCAAATTTGTCAGCGATCTTGGTCAAGCTTATCACCATATCGGGTTTGTAGCCATTAGGAATCATTTTCTGTCGGATGATTTGTCGAGCCAACTTTATCACGTGGTTAAGCGCTTTTTTAGTCTAGAGGATGCTACTAAAAAGAAGTATGAAATTCCGTCCTTAGCCGGACAACGAGGATATGTAAGCAAAGGGAAAGAGCATGCTAAAGGTAGAAACGTGGGTGACCTGAAAGAATTCTACCATATTGGCCAGGAAGTGACAGACGGAGATGAAATCAAATATGAATACCCAGATAATATATGGCCCGATGAGATTCCGGATTTTAAAACAATTGGATTGGAAGTATACAGCAAGTTGGATCAGTCCGGAGTAGAAATGCTGAAAGCGATTGCGCTTTACCTCCAGTTGGATGAAAATTATTTTGAAGAAAAGGTCAAAAATGGGAATAGCATTCTACGTCCAATCCATTATTTCCCTATAGATAACCCGGAGCAAACACCAGCTGACGCAGTAAGAGCAGCCGAACATGGGGACATTAATTTAATTACTTTGCTAATGGGAGCAAGCGCTGACGGGCTTCAGGTATTGAGAAGAGATGGGAATTGGATTCCTATTACAGCGCTGCCAGATCAATTAGTGGTCAATGTGGGAGACATGCTTGAGCGATTGACTAATGGCAAGCTAAAATCTACAATACATCGGGTGGTTAATCCACCCGTTGAGAAGATGAACACTTCAAGGTATTCAATTCCGTTTTTCATGCATCCCAGATCCTCTATGAGTTTGGCTG
Source organism: Cyclobacteriaceae bacterium (assembly GCA_036525835.1). Classification (GTDB taxonomy): domain Bacteria; phylum Bacteroidota; class Bacteroidia; order Cytophagales; family Cyclobacteriaceae; genus ELB16-189. Next base: position 8,591 of record DATCZR010000312.1, on the reverse strand, counting down.
CCCTGCCGAATTGTGTCGATCAGAACAATCCAAAAAAATGGGATGATATCACTGCAGGGGATTTTTTGAATCAACGGCTCCAGGAAATTGGCCTTAAAAAATAGGAGTATTGACAGAGCCAGTTTCATATTCTCGTTTTCTCAAAGATGTTTTTCAGTTATCTGTGACATGCTTTGGTGGGCCGCAGGCCCACCTCGCCTATTACCAGCGTGTATTAGTTGAAAAAGGAGATTATTTAACAGAAGAAGATTTATTGGAACTCTATGCGCTCTGTCAAATAGTGCCGGGTCCAACTTCTACACAGACTCTTACTTCCGTAGGTTATCGCATAGGTGGACCTACACTTGCTTACCTCACCTTGCTAGTATGGATGTTGCCTGCTGTTACGATAATGACCATTGCGGGCTTGTTGATTGGCAGTTTTCAGGAAAAAGATTTGTCACTGGCTTTTACTCGTTTCATTCAGCCAATGGCTGTGGGATTTGTTGCCTACGCGGCCTACACAATAAGCCTTAAAACGGTGAATACAGGTGTCGGGTTTGTGTTGATGGTAATTTCTGCTGTGGCATCCTATTTTATTAAAACACCGCTTGTCTTTCCAATCATCTTGATGGTTGCAGGCATGATTACCGCATTCAACTATAGGTTGCATCCTAAGCAAGAGAAGAAAAAATTTGATGTTCCGTGGGCGAACTTTTTCCTATGGGCAGGTGTGTTTGTAGTTGCCGCTGCCCTTGGCGGTATTACCAAAGCGTTGCCCATTAAGTTGTTTGAAAATTTCTATCGAAATGGAAGTTTGATTTTTGGTGGAGGTCAGGTATTGGTGCCTATGTTGTACACCGAGTTTGTGCAGTATGCAAAGCCGCTTCACTTTCCTACCTCCCCGACAGAGTTTTTGTCCGGTTATGCGTTGGCCCAGGCTGTTCCAGGGCCGGTGTTTTCTTTCAGTGCCTACATCGGAGCGCTTTCTATGAGAGAGTACGGCATAGGTGGAGAGATTCTCGGTGCCATCGTATCTGCAGCTGGAATTTTTTTACCAGGAACCTTCCTTATCTTTTTTGTAATCCGAATTTGGGATAGCCTGAAGAAGTTTAGACCCATAAGAGCTTCAATGGAAGGAATTAATGCTGCCAATGCGGGGCTAGTGGCTGCTGCCGCTTTTTTGCTTTTTCAACCGCTTGACAACACGGTAACCAACTTTGGGTTTCTCATAGGCACATTTTGCCTGCTGTCTTTCACCAAGCTCCCTTCGTGGTCCATTATCGCATTTGGTTTAGCGCTTGGATTTTTGATGCCATAAAAAAAGCCCGACTTTTCAGCAAGGCTCTTTCAGGTTCCTTTATTAGTGATTACCCTAGTTTGAAAGTAATGGGCAATACCATTCTTTGTTTCACCGGCTTACCTCTTTGCTTTCCAGGCTTCCACTTTGGAGCTCCTTGCAAAATTCTAACAGCCTCTTCATCGCATCCTGCGCCAATTCCTTTTACGGCCTGTACTTCTGTAATACCTCCATCCTTGTCAATTACAAATTGAACGAATACACGGCCCTCAACACCCATTCTTCTGGCCTGAGGTGGATATTTGATTTTTTCACTTACATACTTATAAAATGCAGTCATGCCGCCAACAGGCGAAGCGGGATCTTCAACAATGGTAAAAATCTCCTCTACCTCTTCTTTGGGCTCCTCAGCAGCAATTACAATTTGCTGTACTTTGGTATTTTCTGTTACCTCCACATCAAACTTTACCTGAATTTCTTCTTCAATTTCTTCTTCGTCAGGCACCTCGATTATCTGAGGTTGCTGTATTTCTGGTGGAGGTGGGGGTGGTTGTTCTGTAGGAGGAATTTCCAGCATCTCCTCGAATGTGTTGGTATTCTTGCCAATCAGATCTATATCCTGCTTTCCTCTGTCCTTCCATTCGAAAGCCATAACAACGATACTCATCGTCAACAGAAGGCCAATGCTAAAGAAAAAACTGGTTTTCTTGGTCAGATCAGCTTTTTCGGTCTTTTTCGCTTCCATACACTTTTACGGTTTAGGGTATCAAATATATAAATACAATCCCGGTTTGGCCATTCAGTCACATAAAATCCGAGGAAATTTGGCCGTTTTCTATCCTCAGATTCAAATTTCACTTCCTTTTGCCATAGAAAAGATTGAAATACAGGGTAGGAAATACGCCTGAATTAACAGCCGTTGGCACGAGAATTACCTTATTAAAATAGGTATCCAGGAGGAACCCAACTTCAAATCCGGTGACTTGGCTTTTTACGGTTCCCAGTTCAAAGTTTAGTCCAAACTTGATGTTGCCTCCCAATTGAATTTTCGAATCGCCAATACCCTCAAACAAATAACCAGTTCCCAATATCCTTGAATAAGAATGGAATGGATTATTGGGGTCATATTGTTCATGCTTGGTGGCGAAAAAGCTGTTATCAATCAACCTCTCAATGTAATAGGGGGCTACAATTCCAATACTAGGACCGGCCGCAACTACAGCCTTTATTTCTACACCTTGTTGAGGTGCCTTTTTAAAAATAATAAGATCACGGCCATATTGAAATCTAAAAGCGTAGAGGTAATTACTTTTGCCGTAGATAAAGAAGTTTCCTGTACCAGAACTGAGCCTGCTCTCCTGAGTATGCTTTACATTCATGATTTCGAGACCATAGGTCTCTAAAAGTCTTTCGTTTAGTTTCCTCGCTTTTTTAAACACAAATCCCCCTATTAGTCCTCCAGAGGTATTCTTATTTACGCCCCAAGTGAATTCTGAACTATAGTCATAACTGTCCTGAGTTTGAGCAAATGCAGGCATTCCCACAACTAAGAGGAGAATGAAGAATACTGTTTTGGCACCAATCGGCATGCTACAAGGCAATCTATTGGGTTAAATTTATACTTTAATTAATAAACGGAAAAAGGCAAAAATATAATATACCCCACTATGAGGGCAGCACCGGGATAATATCATGCTTTTTTCAAGCACCTGGATCCGACAATTTAACAGTCGAAATTAATCGGGGCATACCAAGAAATAACATGGTTAAGTCAAATTAGGTTTGCCAACCGATGGTTATAGAGTGCCCAAGAAAATTCAAGATTCAGCAAAGATGGCTCTCCTTGTTCCCGGCCAACTGCAATCTTTTAGAGATTTCTTTGAAATTGATATCAAAATGGGAGCAATCATACACGGATTTACCACGTTCAAGAATGAGTACTTGAGGAGATTCATGTGGGACTCCAAATTTTTCAGCTATTGCGTTTGAGATATCTCGGTAGGACAACAAATCTAAAAAATAGGTCTTGACCTTTTCATCTAGATTCCAATTTCTTTCCAGTCGGCTTAATGCAGCACTGCTTATGGAACAGCTTTTACTGTGCTTGAAAATTAAAACTGGACTTGTGGCTGACTCTTTCGCAAGTTCTTCTAACTGACTTAATGAGGTGAGTTGTTTCCAATTCATTTAATAAAAAGTTATTCATACCACAACCCTTTCTCCCTCTTATCATATCGAGGTCTCCGCACCTTATCTTTTAGGTGATCTGGCTGTGTTTCATTCTCTCTGAAGAGTTTCGACCACATTAACTTAATATTCATGAAAATGGTTCTTTCTTCTTTTACATTGTCTCTAAAACCATGAGCAAACTGAGCGTCTGGATGAAGTTTATTGTCAGTATACTTCCTCATTTTAATATTGCCTTGGTAATCCCCAAGCTTTGCATACGCCTTATCGGGTGCCCTGCTTCTAAGCGCCTCTGAATCGCTGTTGGGATTTTGTTTGTATTTCCAGGTAACTTTTACTACTCGTGCATATTCACCTGCTCTCATAGATGACTTCGAAGGAGCCGCGCCAGGCAAAGAGCCCTTTGCTGCATGGGGTTTGGTTCTGTAATCCCCCTCTTTCACTTTGATCTGGAGTCCGGCAACCTCAAAAGTTGATTTGTTTGGTCTTTCCTTTTTTATTGATTCCCTACTGGAATTTGGGTTTTGTACATAATTCTTTCTTAAACCAGATAATTTTATGCGGCCAGAATACCCTGTCATATCTGCTTCCTTGCTAGGCCTGCGCACTTCGATCGGAATTTCGTTATTGTTCCACATTTCTCCGCTGACACTACCTCCTCCCTTAGGTGGTTTCTTAAATTTTATGTTACCTGTATACTCTTCGCCCTGATATCTTTTGCTAGGCTTTAGATCAAATAATTTGTAATTACCCGGGAAGACAGATGCTTTTCTTGACTCTTTATGCGGAACTCTTCCTGGTATAGGTGTTTCATTGTTATTCCATAGCTTTCCACTAACACTTCCGCCTCCTTTTTCCGGACGCTTTGTTTTTATATTGCCTGCAAAGTCAAACCCTTGTTTAGTATACCCAGGAGAGAGTTCTCCTTTTTTAAAATTCCCAGAATAATCTCCGATTCTAGCACCACCTTTTGGAGTGCGCACTGGTATTGGCGTGTTGTTGTTGTTCCAAAGCTTACCGCTTACGCTGCCGCCACCTTTAGCTGCACGTTTGGTTTTTATGTTGCCTGCAAAATCAACTCCTTGTTTAGTATACCCAGGAGAAAGTTCACCCTTTCGGAATGTACCAGAGAAATCACCAATTTCTGCTCCACCCCTCGGTGTTCTTACGGGTATCGGGTCTCCATCATTGTTCCATCTTTTACCACTTACACTGCCACCGCCTTTGGCTGGTCGCCTCGATTTAATTGTTCCTGAAAATCCGATTCCTTGCTTAGTATATCTGCCCAATTGTCCTCGTCTGATATTTCCTGAATAGCCAAGGCCCTGCCTGGAATACCCTGCCCTTTCACCTTGTTTGATGTTACCCCGATATTGATCAACGGGAGCACCGCCAATTACTTTTTTCCCGCCTTTGATATTTCCTGAATAGCCAAGGCCCTGCCTGGAATACCCTGCCCTATCACCTTGTTTGATGTTACCCCGATACTGATCAACGGGAGCACCGCCAATTACTTTTTTTCCTCCTCTAATATTCCCAGAATAGCCAAGACCCTTTTGATTAAATCCAGGTTGCAATTCCCCACGTTTAAATTTGCCAGAATAATTAATTCCCTTTGCTCCAATTCCTGGGGCGCGAGGTGGCAATGGTCCTCGGTTTTTTTGCCTTCCGGAAAGGTTAATACCACTCCCAGTTTTTCCCGAAAATGGCCGATCACCACCAGGTCGTCTTGGAAAGAATTTCAAACTGTCCCTGGAAATCAATCCGGCAGGAGTAGAACGGAAGTTACGGGTCCGTAAAGGCCGGCCGCTAATGTCCTTAGTGAATGCCCGCTCTCCCTTTGAAAACTTACCCCAGTAAACATTTTTTCTTCCACGAATGACATATGGCGAAGTCCTTGATTTTGGAAAGACATTCAATCCCTTCCTTGGTGGCTTATTTGCTTCGCGTCTGGCTGCATTCTTGATTTTTCCCTCGTTGTTGAGTGTAAGTTGTACCGGTTTTCCACTCTTGGATGAATGATTAACAAACCGTCCAGCTTGTGGATAAACTTTTTTGTACTGGCCAGATCGAGAAGGAGTACCTACGGGATCTCCTTTAATGTTTCCCTTCCATGCACGTTGTCTATCTTGCGGGATACGCTTAACAGGCAGAGCTCCGGATGCGGTTCGAGTATAGATTTTTGGTTTTGATCGTGGGTCTTTAGAAGGGTTGTTAACGAATGGCCCGCTTTGTGGATAAACATTTTTGTTACGTGCTGATTGGCTTCTGCGGGATTGAATTCTAATCTTATGTCCGGAGATATCACCTTGCCATGCCCTCGATCGGTCAGAGGGCGGCTTATCAAAAATTCTTCCGCGAGGCTTAGCAGCAGTTTCTGCCTTTTGTTTCCTGTTGCTATAAGGGTCGGGTGGTTGCCAGCGTCTGTTGGCTCTCGAAGCAGAAGATTTGTTCAGTGTTCTCAACCTACGGCCAGAGATATCTCTGGTCTTTATTTTCTTCCTTTTCTTAACAGATTTGAATTTGATTTCACGGATTTGCTTCTGGTTGGGAATGGGTTTATCACCTTTTGTATTTTGTGCAGTGGCACTAATAGCCATGAGAAATAGCAGTGCCAGTAGCCCAATTATTTTGTGCGGTTTTACTATGAAAGTGGCTTTATTTCCTCCTTTTACTTTCAAAATGCGAGTTCGAAACAGGCTAAGTTAAGCAAAATGGGCTAAAACTGTGATTTTGATCTAATTGAAGCCATAACGAGCCAACGCTTCAAAAATTCCTTGTTTTAGGAAAGGTCCGAGTATTTATTGACTATCGTGTAGTTTAATATTGAGATAGGGCAACAATTTTTTCTTTTAATCTTCCTTTTGGTAAAAAGTTTTGTTCAAGCTGGGGAGCAAATGGAATAGGTGTATCCAAACTAGCTACTCGCATTACAGGTGCATCAAGTGCATCAAAACAATGTTCGGTAATCCAGGCGGCTATCTCAGCACCAATACCTCCTGTAAGGGTGTCTTCATGAAGTATCAATACCCGGTTTGTTTTTCGTGTTGCTCTTTCAACCGCTTCCTTGTCCCAGGGAAGTAATGTTCTCAGGTCAATTATTTCAGCACTAATTTCTGGAATAGAACTCATCACTTCTCTGGCCCAATGAACACCCATTCCATAAGTGATGATTGTCATATCGGATCCTTCATTTACAACCGCGGCTTTTCCGATTTCGATGGTATAATAATCATCAGGAATATTTTCCTTAATGGAACGATACAACATTTTATGTTCGAAGTATAAATAGGGATTGGGGTCTTCGATTGCTGCGTTCAGTAATCCCTTTGCATCGTAAGGGTTTGATGGATATACAATCTTCAGTCCAGGAGTATGAAAAAACCACGCTTCGTTTGACTGGCTATGGAAAGGGCCGGCAGCGGTACCAGCTCCGGTAGGCATCCGCACCACCACATCCGCATGTTGACCCCAACGCCAATGTGACTTGGCCAGATTATTGATGATTTGATTAAATGCTTCCGTAACAAAATCGGCAAACTGCATCTCCACCATTACTTTCATGCCCTTTATAGATAGCCCCAGACCTGCACCCACAATGGCGGACTCGCAAATAGGAGTATTGCGTACACGTTCCTTACCAAATGCTTTTACAAATCCGTCTGTAATCTTAAATACGCCACCATACTCTGCAATGTCCTGGCCCATCAATACCAGGTTAGGGTATTTCTCCATGCTCTGACGCATGCCATCAGATATCGAGTCAATAAAACGCTTTTCGGTAACTTTTTTCGATTTGGGATTAATGATCTGCTGAGTAAAAGGTTTATATACGTCATCCAACTCTATTGCTGTGCTGACTTCAGGTAGTTTGCTATTAAAGGCTATCGATAATCCCTTGTCAATATCTTTTTTTATTTTTTGGATGGTTTTTTCTAGGTACCCCTCGTCAATTACTCCTTCTTTCAGCAAGTATTTTTCATAATTGGCCAGCGGATCTTTTTTAGCCCAGTCTTCCATTAATGTTTTCGGCACATACTTGGTGCCGGACGCTTCTTCATGACCCCTCATCCTAAATGTAATGGCTTCCAACAATACAGGTCTAGGCTTTTTCCGAATGCTTTCAGCCAAGGTTTTGACTGTGTCGTAGACTTCCAGAATATTATTGCCGTCAATTCTTACACCTTCTATACCGTATCCGATGGCCTTATCGATAAAATTTTTGCATCGGAATTGTTCATTACTCGGAGTGGAAAGCCCGTAACCATTATTTTCAATGACAAAAATAACAGGCAGATCCCAAACGGCTGCAACGTTAATAGCTTCATGGAAGTCGCCTTCGCTTGTTCCACCATCTCCATTAAAAACAGCGGTTACATTTTTCTCGCCCTTTAGTTTACTGGCTAATGCGATGCCATCAGCTACCCCGTTTTGTGGGCCTAAATGAGAGATCATTCCAACAATGTGATGTTCATTGGTTCCAAAATGGAAAGAGCGGTCTCTGCCTTTGGTATATCCCAGGGCTGTTCCTTGCCATTGAGAAAATAATCGGTCAAACGGCATTTCTCTGGAAGTAAATACCCCCAGGTTTCTATGCATGGGAAGGATATAATCATCGATTTCCAACGCTTTGGTGAGCCCAACCGCTATGGCTTCCTGGCCTATGCCGCTAAACCACTTGCTTATCTTATTCTGTCGAAGGAGAATAAGCATCTTTTCCTCTATGAGCCTGGGTAGCAGAAGACTCTCATATAGGTCTTTCAGCGTTTTATCTGAATATTTCTTGCGCTTGAATTGCATGGTGAACTAAAAATGGCGCGGCAAGTTAATCATAAGCCAATTTAATTGGTGAGCATAAAGGCCTGGTATTTTTAGATTACATTTTCTTGCGTTAGAAATTACGCCACAAATCCGAAAACAAGGGTTATTTTTGATCACTTATGATTGAATTTGACTCGTTCACACTGGAAAATGGGCTCAAGGTTATAGTTCATGAAGACCCTACTGTGCAGATAGCTGCCATGAATATCCTTTATGATGTGGGGTCTAGGGACGAACTTAGTAGCAAGACAGGCTTTGCTCATCTTTTCGAACATTTGATGTTTGGTGGATCGATAAATATACC
>DATCZR010000311.1:0-15106 GCA_036525835.1 Cyclobacteriaceae bacterium | reverse complement strand
TCGCACAAATGAGTGATAAACCAAATACAACCTGACCAATCTTCATATTACCCTCCATCGAAAATTAAACCTTTAAACTACGTCAGCCCGTCAAGAGAACACACATTTTGCAAAAAATTATTTAGGGCAATCACTAAGGTGGTGGTAGATGATGAAGATTTCGGTAGGTTTGGCACGATGGACAGCCTAATGCTTCACTTAATTTTTTCAATAAATTGAACCCATGTTTGCATGGATAAAAAGGATGTATAAAGAGTATCAACCTTATGTGAGAACGGATCTGATCATGTATGGTGTCTGGATATTGTTAATCATCCTATTCTTCATTTATACGTTATTGGCAGATTAGTCCTGCAATAAAATCTCCCGGACGTTATCTCTTATTTTCACGGAAAGTTCATCTGTTGGAAGGTCATTAACATCCATCCCGAAAGGATCTTCAATTTCCTCGGCAATTAACTCCACACTGAGCAGTACATAAGAAATTAATATCACGATTGGCACAGTCATGTATTCAGCAATGGTCACAAAACCAAACGGCAATGTGATTATATAAACAAAAATAAATTTCTTGATGTACATGGTGTAGGAGTACGGGATAGGCGTGTTCTTAATTCGCTCACAAGCTCCTAAAATATCAGAGAAAGCTTTTAATTCCTTATCCACCATATACAGGTGGTCACCTGACATTTTCTTATCCTTATACAAATCATTAACGCGTTCATACATCATGGATGATAATCGATTTGGGACGTGCTTTACCCCCTTTAGCCTGTCGTTAAATTGATCATCAGCAATTTCCATTTCTTCAAGTTTGGTTCCCATGCGCAAATGCTCCTTGGTTGAGAATACAAAATTGGGAATCATTTTTGCGAACCAATTTCTGTTGTCTGCATCACCTCTGTCCAAAATGGCATTCAATTTATGAGACAGATTTCGCGTGTTGTTCACCAAAGAACCCCATAATTTTCTTCCCTCCCACCAACGATCATAGGCGGTATTGGTACGGAATACCAGAAAAAGACCAAGGACGATACCCACCAGTGAATGCATGGCTGTTGTGCTATGCAAATCCTGTTCATGCAGTTTGAAAACATCAAGGATGACGTAGCAAAACAGAAATGAAAAAACCGCCATGATTACTATTACTGGCGTCAACGTTTTCATTACGTGTCGGCTGTAAGCATGAAATATCAGTGAAAGCCAACTTTTGGGGTTGTATGTGATCATTAAACAGCGATTTAGCTGCTAATAAACTTATTCAAGCGTTGATTTCCAAAGCTGATGGCTCCAGCAGACTGAATAATAAGTAAAGAAATGATTTTGAGTTAAAGGCTATCCCTTGATTTTGTTAAGAAAAGAAATTGCTTTTTCTCGACCTTGCCAAAGAACAAATAAGGAGCATAACAGCACAACAACTGCGTATATAAATAATTGGCCTCCATCATTCTTCACCTCAATACCTAAAATTGTAAGATGCATACCAATAGCGCCAAGCATCAATCCAATCGCAATGAGGCCCCCCATCCACGACAATGAAGGAATAATTATTAGTATCGAGGCTATAAGTTCTATGATACCAACACCGTATCTTCCCCAAGGCTCCATGCCAACTGTTTTGAAAATTTCTATTGATTCCGCTGATCCTGTAAACTTGTAAAACAGTGTCTGAACCAGTAGAAAGGCAGCAATTATTCTTGCACTCCACATACTGTATCTGTTAACCGTAATGACATGAAGTTACGAAAAGCGCAGAATTGTATAGGTCGTTTTCATTTGATCTTGATTTCAGTGTAATATTCCGCCTATCTGCTGACCATCATAGAAAGTGTTACTAAGTTTTAGACTGGGGGGATGAATTGTAAAATGTGAGGAGACTTTGGAAAATAATTGGTATTTAGGCTCCCTTTGGCCTAATTTGTCGCTTTATTAAAATCACATGATGCGTAGTATTTCGATATTGATTGTATTCTTTCTCTTGACGATTTCACTTCATGGTCAACCGGTAAATAAGTACATCAAGCAAAAGAAGGTTGCCAAGATTATTAATACGTTGGCCGCAGACGATATGAGAGGCAGGTCTGCACTCTCTCCAGCTGATATCAATAAAGCAGCTGCGTTCATTGAAAACGAATTCAAAAAAGCCGGACTTCAACCTCTTGCTGGAGCAAGTAGTTATCGACAGGAATTTCAGAAAGAGAAGCTCTCGCTGGTAAACATGGAAGTATTGGCCGATGGCAAACCCATTCCTCTTGATCGACTGATTTTATCTTCCGATGCAGAAACCATAAACCTGGACTTAAATACTCCCATTGACACCATAGGCAGTAGTCAGCAATTATTTCCATCGTTGTCAGCCATTGAAAGAAAAGGCGGAAATAAAATCGTACTTGTAGCCTCAGAACACGAGGCTAATTTTAGAATTGCGCAAAACTATTTAGGTCGTCCTAAAATACAGGACCCCGGCGCAGCTAGTGGCACTAAGTCTATTGTATACCTACTGGGTCTGGATGCACCTAGATCAATATCGGTATCGGCCAATCAGAAAAGAGAAATCATCACGATGGCCAATGTGTTAGGTATACTGCCTGCAAAGGTCACAACAAAAGAATCAGTAATTTTCTCAGGTCACTACGATCACATTGGTATTGAAGAACCAGTGCAAGGAGACTCCATAGCCAATGGTGCCGATGACGATGCATCGGGAACAACAGCTGTAATTGCATTGGCTAAATACTTCAGCAAAATAGAAACCAACAAAAGGAATCTCATTTTTGCCGCATTTACAGCAGAGGAAATTGGCGGCTATGGCTCAAAGTATTTTTCTAAGCAACTTGATCCCGACAACATCATAGCCATGTTCAATATTGAGATGATTGGCAAGCCATCCAAGTGGGGACAAAACGCAGCCTTTATTACCGGATTTGAGCGCAGCGACTTTGGAAAGATTCTTCAGAAGAATCTGGAAGGAACGCCATTTCAAATTCATCCCGATCCGTACCCTGAACAAAATCTTTTTTATAGATCAGATAATGCTACACTGGCTCGACTCGGTGTACCGGCACACTCTATTTCAACAGATCAAATCCCCACCGACCCATACTACCATACCGTGAATGACGAAGTGGGAACCTTAGATATGGCTAATATCACAGCGGCTATTCGAGGTATAGCCCTAAGCTCAAAATCAATTGTAGAGGGCATTGACACCCCTACACGTGTTGATAAATCCCAGGTAAATTAGATCTGCCTTCAAAACTGATATCCGCCATAGTACCTCCATTTAAGCTTGGTGCCATAACTGGCAATGTCGCTCATTTGGCTTATTTTTGCCTCTTATTTTAAGTTGGTAAAGCACAATGACGGAGTACAGTAAAGAGGAAATCAAGAAAATTGAGGAAAAGTGGCAACAGCGCTGGAGAGACCAGCAAGTATATAAGACTACCAATGATACCACCAAGCCCAAATACTACGTACTGGATATGTTCCCTTACCCCTCTGGCGCGGGACTTCATGTAGGGCATCCACTCGGTTACATTGCAACGGATATCGTTGCCCGATTCAAGCGCCTCAAAGGATACAATGTACTGCACCCTATGGGATATGATGCCTTTGGGTTGCCTGCCGAGCAATATGCTATTGAGCACGGTGTGCATCCTGCCATTTCCACTGCAAAAAATATTGACACTTTCAGAGCACAATTAGACAGAATCGGTTTCTGTTATGACTGGAGCCGTGAAGTAAGAACCTGTGACCCCCAATATTACAAATGGACGCAGTGGATTTTCTTACAATTATTCGATAGCTGGTTTAACAGGAACACGCAAAAAGCTGAATCCATCTCAAAGCTAATTTCCACTTTTGAGATTGAAGGGAATGCAAATCATCCATTTCCTAATTCAGAATATGTTCTGCCCAATTCACAAACTTCATTTTCAAGTGCCGACTGGAAGTCGTTTGATGAACATACAAAGCAAGGAGTTTTGATGCAGTATCGGTTGGCCTACCTTGCTTACACAGATGTAAATTGGTGCGAAGCTTTGGGTACAGTCTTGGCTAATGATGAAGTGATCAATGGGGTTAGTTACCGGGGTGGTCATCCGGTGATGAAAAAACAAATGCGCCAATGGAGCTTGCGCATTACTGAATATGCCGAGCGCCTGCTTAAGGGGTTGGACGAGATTGATTTCAGTGATTCCATGAAAGACATCCAACGCAACTGGATCGGCAGAAGTGAAGGCGCTAAAATTAAGTTTATCCTAACAGGTGGCAAGGAACTCACAGTCTTTACAACCAGACCCGATACTATTTTTGGTGTCGATTTTATGGTATTGGCTCCTGAACTGGATCTGGTCAAGCAAATTACCACCGCTGAACATAAAGAAGAAGTAGAGAAATACTTGAGCTATGTAGAAAGCAGATCAGAAATTGATCGAATGGCAGAAGTAAAAAAGATTACCGGTTGTTTTACCGGAGCCTATGCCATCAATCCGTTTAACAAACGACAGGTTCCGATATGGATAAGTGAATATGTCCTGGCAGGTTATGGCACCGGAGCCATCATGGGAGTGCCCTGCGGAGATGAACGCGACCATCGCTTTGCAAAACATTTCAATATTCCAATCACCAACATCATTGGAGATCAATATGATGGTAAAGAAGCCAATCCAACTTATGAGGCCACACTATCCAATTCAGCATTCCTGAATGGCATCAAAATGAAAGAGGCCATTCCCATCGTTATCGATAAGTTGGCAGAAATGGGAATAGGAGAAAAACAGGTTAACTACAAAATGCGTGATGCCGGATGGAGTCGTCAACGCTATTGGGGTGAGCCATTTCCCGTAATTTTCCGCGATGACATGCCTTATGCCATGGAGGAAAAAGATTTACCTCTAGAACTCCCCGATACCAATGAATTTAAATCTTCGGGCTCGGGTGAAGGACCATTGGCCAATCTCAAGGACTGGATACAAATTAATGCGAACGAGAAGCGAGACTCCAACACCATGCCCACGCATGGCGGTGCTGCCTGGTATTTCCTGCGTTACATGGATCCGCATAATGATAAAGAGTTTGCCTCACGTGAAGCGTTGGACTATTGGAATCAAGTCGATGTGTATGTAGGTGGATCTGAACATGCCGTGGCCCATTTGCTTTATGCGAGACTTTGGGTAAAGGTCTTGCATGATCAGGGTTACTTAAATTTTGACGAGCCTTTCAAAAAATTAATCAACCAGGGAAAGATTACGGGCGACTCCCGGTTTGTATATCGCATCAGAGGCCAGAATAAATTTGTTAGCTTCGGACTCAAAAACCAATATGATACTGACGCCCTGCATGTAGATGTCAACATTGTAAATGGTTTGGAATTGGACACAATCCAATTCCAAAAATGGAAACCTGACTTTGCGAACGCGGAGTTTATCTTAGAAGATGGTAAATACATTTGTGGGTCTGCTATCGAGAAGATGAGCAAGTCCTATTTCAATGTCATCAACCCTGACAAGATCATCGAAAATTATGGCGCAGATACTTTGCGCATGTATGAAATGTTCCTTGGACCTTTGGAGCAATCCAAACCCTGGAACACTAGTGGCATTGATGGTGTCTATAAATTCCTGAGAAGATTTTGGAACTTACTACACGATACCACAGGTGCAGTCAACTTTTCAGATGATTCTCCCTCCAAGGAAGAATTAAAAGTATTACACAAAACCTTGAAAAAAATTGAACAGGATGTTGAGCATTTTTCTTTCAATACATCAGTCAGTGAGTTTATGATTTGCATCAACGAACTAACCTCGTTGAAGTGTAATAAAAGAGCGGTGATTGAACCATTGGTGATTGCCCTTTCTCCTTTTGCCCCTCATATCGCAGAAGAACTCTGGGAGAAATTGGGTCATCAGGATACGGTCCTCAACGCCACTTATCCTAAAGTAGAAGAAAAGTATTTAATCGAAAGTACATTTGAATATCCTATTTCAATAAATGGTAAGGTGAGGGCAAAGATGAATATGGCCTTGGATATGCCTAAGGAAGATATACAAAAAATGGTGTTAGCCTCTGAAATTATCATGAAGTGGACGAAAGGCAAGCCCCCCAAAAAAGTAATTATTGTGCCAGGAAAAATTGTAAACGTAGTTTTGTAAATTCCGAATTATGAAGCACTCAAAAATTGTGGGACTGGGACATCATGTCCCGGAAACAGTAATATCCAATCAATATTTGTCCAACATTATGGATACCACCAATGAATGGATTATTGAACGAACAGGCATTCAAGAGAGAAGATGGATCGACCCAGAAAAAGACACAGTGGCCAACATGGCTGCGAAAGCCAGTAGGATAGCACTGGAAAAAGCCGGACTAAAAGAAAGTGATATCGACTTTATTGTTTTTGCTACCATTACACCTGATTATTTCTTTCCTGGCTCTGGTGTTTTACTCCAGCGAGAACTGGGATTAGATGGAAGAATTGGTGCCCTCGACATTCGTAATGCTTGTTCAGGGTTTATATATGCACTCTCCGTTGCTGATCAATTTATTAAAACGGGAATGTACAAAACGGTGCTCGTAGTAGGCGCAGAAATACAATCAACTGCATTGGACATTACAACCAGAGGAAGAAATACAGCTGTTATTTTCGGTGATGGCGCCGGCGCTGCCGTACTTCAAGCATCCGATGACCCAGGAATACTCTCAACCCATTTGCATTCTGATGGCACTTACGCTGAAGAACTTTATGTAAAAGACCCCGGTAGTAGCAGGCCACACGCAGAACGGCAGCCAGAGCAAATCCTTGATACCTCCACTTATAAAGTGGTGATGAACGGAAGTCAGGTATTCAAGCATGCAGTGGTGCGATTTTCTGAGGTTATTAAAGAGGCGCTTGAATCGAACAACATGACTAAAGATGATATTAGTCTATTGGTTCCACATCAGGCCAACCTGCGTATCAGCCATTTTATTCAGCAAAAAATGGAGCTCCCTGATGAAAAAGTATACAACAACATTATGCGTTATGGTAACACCACTGCCGCTTCAATTCCAATCGCCATGAGCGAAGCCTTGACAGAAGGAAAAATAAAAGAAAACGATATTGTTTGTCTGGCTGCATTCGGAAGTGGATTTACGTGGGCATCTGCCTTAATCAAATGGTAACGTTTAAATTAATATGAAGACTACCTCTTATAATCCGAGTCCTTTAGAAGTTGATTTTGCCAATTCACTCATGATTTTACAAAATGAGATTGAAAAACATCTTCAGGGCAATAAGATAATTCGCACAGAACCCAACTTGGCTAAAGATAATCCAACGGTTAAATTCCTCCTGCAAGATAAAGATGGAGATAACCACGAATTAGTTATCCGGGTAGTACAAATTCCTGATAAGCATTAAATTATTCTTATGACTTCTGACCAAAGGTTTGAACAATTAGGCCTAACACTCCCGCAATCTCCCGATCCATTAGGTATATACAAACTTTTACTTGTGGAGGGAAATTACGCATATGTTTCAGGCCACGGTACGTTGAAAGAGGACAACACCTGGATTATTGGGAAGGTGGGGAAAGACATGAATGAATATGAAGCCAAACTTGCGGCTCAACAAGTAGGTTTAGCCATTCTCGCAACCATCAAGAAGCACCTGGGTAGTTTAGATCGCGTAGAAAGGGTGATAAAAGTATTCGGCATGGTAAACAGTGTTCCTGATTTTACTAAGCACCCTTATGTTATCAACGGCTGTAGTGAATTATTTGCCAAAGTATGGGGGGAAGATAATGGTGTCGGGGTGAGAAGTGCAATTGGCGTTGGGTCATTACCTGAGGGCATTCCGGTTGAAATTGAAGCGCTCTTCAAATTGAATTAATCCAAATTATCACATACTTATTTCCTTTAAACCCGTTATAATTCGATAAATTTGAATTGTATGCGGAAGAAGATCTTTGTGTTGTTATTCCCGTTGGCAGGGATACTTGCTTTTTCATTCACCTCCCCTGCTGAGCGGTATTTCGAAATTGCTAAAAACCTGGACATTTTCGCCTCCCTATTTAAGGGGGTAAATGCGCTCTATGTCGATGATGTTAACCCTAATCAACTCATGCGGACTGGAATTGACGCAATGCTCAATTCTTTGGACCCCTACACTAGTTATATTGGAGAAGACGAGGTAGAAAACTACAGAACCATGAACACCGGTCAGTATGGTGGGATTGGAGCCGTTACCCGAATTATCGAAAATCGCACATTGGTGACTATGATTTATGAAGGTTACCCTGCAGAAAGAAATGGATTGAAGATTGGTGACGAGGTTATTAAAATGGATGAAGTCGAACTCGCTAAAATTTCGATTGAAGAAGCCAATCAGCTTATGCGGGGTCAGGTAGGCACCAATGTAAGGCTTACCGTGAAGCGAGTGGGCTCACCTAATCATATCGAACTAGAATTTAAAAGAGAAAAAGTTAAAATAAGTAACGTTCCTTATTTTGGAATGGTGAGTAAGAATGTTGGCTTTGTACAGTTGACAGATTTTACACCTGACGCTGGCAAAGAGGTGAAGAACGCCGTACTTAAGCTTAAGGAAGAAGGTGCGACAGCTATCATTCTTGACCTGCGCGACAATCCAGGTGGTCTGTTGTTTGAGGCTATCAATATTTGCAATATTTTCTTGCCTAAGGGCAAAGTTGTCGTAACTACAAAAGGTAAAGTTCAGGAACACAACATCGCCTACGAAACCTTGAACAACCCTATTGATCTCAATATTCCGGTCGCGGTTTTAATTAATCGTGGTAGCGCTTCGGCCTCTGAAATTGTAGCTGGCACACTGCAAGACTATGACAGAGCGATAGTCATAGGCGAAAAATCTTTTGGTAAAGGATTGGTACAAATCAGCAGGCCATTGTCTTATAATTCACAAGTCAAAATTACTACGGCCAAATATTATACGCCTACAGGCCGCTGCATTCAGGTTTTAGACTATACTCATCGTAGAGACGATGGAAGCGTAGGCTCCATACCTGATTCTTTGAAAAAAGAATTTAAAACTACCCATGGAAGAATCGTCTATGATGGTGGCGGAATTGATCCTGACATTGTTTTAGAGGGGCAAGATATTTCTTCACTAACACGAGTACTGCATAACAATGGATTTATTTTTGACTATGCTTCTCTTTATGCCTCAACGCATCCAACTATCCTGCCAGCAAGAGAATTTAAACTTACTGACAAGGAATACGATGATTTTGTAGCATGGGTAAGATCTAAAAAATATGATTACAGATCACCAGTCGAAATTCAACTAAGCTTGCTGAAAGAACAAACTAAAAAAGAACGATATTATCAAGATTTACAATCACAGATAGATCAGCTCGGTGAGCTTCTCAAAGAGAATAGAAAAAAGGACCTTTACAATTTCAAAGACCAAATCAAGGGCTTACTTGAGCAAGATATTGCCTCCAGGTATTACATGGAAAAAGGTATTACAGAAGTCAAGTTTAAATATGATGCCGACATCTCAAAATCCATTGAGGTACTGAACAACCCTACGGAATACAAAATGAAGCTCAACGTTTTTTAAAATCAATTCCATGTATATGAAAAAAATGTGGAAATGGCTTTTTGAAATTGCACTTCCAATTTTACCGCTTTTAATACTTAACTCT
This sequence comes from Cyclobacteriaceae bacterium, assembly GCA_036525835.1. GTDB lineage: Bacteria > Bacteroidota > Bacteroidia > Cytophagales > Cyclobacteriaceae > ELB16-189. The sequence continues at coordinate 5,441 of DATCZR010000311.1, read as the reverse complement.
TGTATGCAATTTCGGATGAGTTCCCCCATAATAAATTAGTACTTCTCAGATAGAGGACTTGAAGAAACACAGTATTATTATTATGTAGGTAACCGAGTAGTTAACTATGTGCATGCAGGAAATGAAGACAAACCTTTAATTATTTTTGTACATGGCTCAACGGGTTCGCTAAGCGCTTTTATTCATTTTCTGGCAGACACAATCTTGTTACAGCACACTCAACTGATTACCGTAGATCGCCCTGGTTTTGGTTCTTCCAACTTTGGCTATGCTGAAACATCGTTGGAAAAGCAAGCATCATTGCTAAAACCGCTGCTGGAAAAAACAAGAATGCCAGACCAATCATATTAATAGGACATTCATTGGGTGGAACTGTAATAGCAAGAATGACAATGGACAGTCCAGAATTAGTTGATGGCGTGGTGATGGTAGCTCCATCCATTGATCCAGAAATAGAACCCTAAGAATGGTTTCGTGGGCCGCTGGCATTACCGTTCCTGAAATGGATATTACCCCGAATTATCCGTGCCTCCAATGATGAAATCTGGAACCTTAAGACAGAACTACAAAAAATAGAACCCATTTGGTCAAAAATAAAAGCCAACACCATCTTAATTCAAGGTGATAAAGATACTGCGGTACCACTGGCAATGCGTACTTTGCCAAAAAGATGATGACCAATGCCCTTGTGGAAGTTGTGATGAAAGAAGATATGAATCACTTTGTTCCCTGGAACAATCCTCAGCCAATTCAAGACACGATCATTAAACTTTCATCTCAGCCAACCATCAACCTTGACTCAAGACAATAAAAAAAGAGGTTGACATAACGCCAACCTCTTTTTACTATAACCCATTGAGACTATCTTAAGAATAATAATTCCCTGTACTTTACCAAAGGCCAATCTTCATCATCAATCAGGAGCTCTAGCTTATCAACATCCCCTCTGATTTTATCGAAATATTTTTCCTTAATGTCGTCACAATAAGCAAGGGCACGCTTATGCGTATCCGTAATCTTATTAGCACGCTTTCTTTCTTCAGTCATCATATCCACATTACTCTTAATTGATTCCATGTGAACACCAATTTCTTTAATTGTGGCTAATACAGACTTATTATCTATCCCTAGACCTTTAAGTCCATTTGCGTTGGTGATCAATTTATTTTGATATGACATCGCTGTTGGTATAATGTGGTTTATCGCCAAGTCCCCAATAACTCGAGCTTCAATTTGAACTTTCTTAACATAGCCTTCCAACTTAATCTCTTGACGGGCTTCAAGTTCCTTGTGACTGAATACCCCATGAGCCTCAAAAAGTCCGATTGATTTCTTAGAGAGGTAGGCCTCAATGGCGCGCGGCATATTTTTAATATTACTTAAGCCCCTCTTTTCAGCATCTTTCACCCAGACATCTGAATATCCATCTCCTTCGAACCGGATTGATTTTGATTCCTTAATGTATTTTCTCAACACATTAACAATCGCCAACCTCTTTTCGGTCCCTTTTTCAATTTCCTTAGTTACTGCAGCGTGAAAATGTTCTAGCTGATCAGCCATAATTAAGTTCAAAGCGGTCATAGCTGTTGCACTGTTGTCGCTGGCACCAACAGCCCTAAACTCAAATTTGTTACCTGTGAAAGCAAATGGCGAGGTTCTGTTACGATCGGTCGCATCCAATATAATTTCAGGAATCTGATCTATTCCCAATTTCATATACATATTGTCCCCTTTCTCAATTTTCACATTGCCTTTCTTCTCCAGTTCATCCAAGACTGCCGTCATTTGTTTACCAATAAACACTGACATGATTGACGGTGGCGCTTCATTGGCACCTAGGCGAAAATCGTTTCCAGCGGTAGCAATGCTTGCTCTCAACAAATCTGAATGCTCATGAACTGCCTTGATCGCGGTTACAAAAAATGTTAGGAATAATAAATTGTCTCTTGCACTACTAGCAGGAGCAAACAGATTAACTCCTGTATTCGTAATCAATGACCAGTTATTATGCTTTCCACTGCCATTCAATCCAGCAAAAGGCTTCTCATGAAAAAGCACCTGAAGGTCATGTCTCTCCGATACGCGTACCATCACATCCATCAAAAGCTGATTATGATCGTTGGCCGCGTTAACTTCTTCAAACAATGGTGCCACTTCAAACTGGCTGGGCGCAACTTCATTGTGTCTTGTCCTTATGGGAATACCTAGCCTCCAACATTCGTTTTCAAAATCTTTCATGAAACGGTAAACGCGGTTAGGAATAGATCCGAAGTAATGATCTTCTAATTGTTGACCGCGCGCAGGTGCATGGCCAAAAACGGTTCTGCCGGCCAATACTAGGTCGGGACGTGCCATGAACAAAGCCCTGTCCACCACAAAATATTCTTGCTCACACCCAAGCGAGGCAATCACCTTATTAACATCCTTGTCAAAAAACTGTACTACTTTAGTGGCTGCACTGTCAACCGACCTAAGGGCCTTAAGTAAGGGAGACTTGGTATCTAAAGTTTCGCCCGTGTATGAAACAAACACGGTAGGTATACAAAGCGTCTTGCCATAGATAAACATAGATGACGTTGGATCCCATGCAGTATAACCTCTTGCCTCAAAAGTGCTTCTAATCCCTCCGCTTGGAAATGAAGAAGCATCAGGTTCCTGTTGAACCAATTCACTGCCTTTGAATTTTTCAATCCCTGAAGTGGCATCAAAAAATGAATCGTGCTTTTCGGCAGTACCCCCCGTCAAGGGTTGAAACCAATGAGTAAAATGAGTCGCCCCTTTTCCAAGTGCCCAACTTTTGGCCGCTGAAGCCACTGCATCAGCAGTTTCTTCATCAATCTTGGTGTGATTATTTATTGCTTCGCTAACTTTCTTATAAATAGCGGGGGAAAGTAATCCCAGCATTTGCTTAGGTCCAAAGGAATTTTCACCGAAAAACTCAGAAATATGAGCCGCTGACATTTCAACGTGAACTCTTTCCCTCGTATTTAATCTGTTAAGTGCTTTAAAACGTAAATGAGCCATAGTAGTGGTTGTTTTTTGATCTTATATGGCACAAATGTATAGCTATTTTTAAAAATGAAACTCAAATTTTAACCACTTCCCCAAGAATTTTATTGTATTTGATAAAAACCGGTTCAAAATTGAATTCACTATACCTGTTTGATTATATCCGAGTACTTGAAGTAATTGCTTAGCCCCATAGGGGTAAATCTCTTGACAGGAGTCTTTAAAACGTAGACAAAACAGAACAAAAGCAAACGCATTCACGTTCAAAGACCAAAATCTGTATCTATGATTAATTTAATAGGTAAATCAAATCAATGGTCAGTTACTGGCAAGTCAGACGCTGCTTATCTATTGAGCTTCTACAAGGCAATTTCTAATTTAGAAATGGTTCAAAACGAAGAAAGGGCCACGAAAAGCCCCTCTAAGAATAGAATGATTAGCAGAAAACGCAGGAACGCTTAATTTGATTTCTTAACGGATCCGCCACTGCTTGAATCGGTATTGGTTTTTATAGGATTACCTCTATAACGCACATCTCCGCCGCTGGAGGCACGAGCATCTAGCTCCTTGGTAGCTGTTAGCTTGATAGATCCGGCACTACTTGCTCTCGCGCGAACATTTTCACTCTCCAACCGGTATGCATCAATGTCACCTGCGCTGCTTGCCTCCACTTCCAGAGAACGACATTTACCCTCAAGGACAATGTCCCCTGCACTTGAAACATCAGCTGATACTTCACTCGCATCCAAACTAATTTCAACTGTAGCCGCACTGCTAACACTGATATCCATTGTTAATGCCTTTATTGGTCCTTCAGAAAAAACATTTGATGCCGAACTGGCATACAGTTTTTCGAGATCCACATAGGTAACATATACCTTCACATTAGTTTTTCTGTAATTGCCATTTTCCATATGAATCTTAAGGTACGAACCAGATACCTCAGTGATTACATCCGACAACTTGGTTCCTGTTACCTCCACTCTCACACTTTCCTTGTCTCCTTTCTTAAGGTAAACATCTATTGCTTCAGCTGCTTTAATCCCGCTAAATGACCCAACTGACCTTGTTTCAATACTCTGCGCTGTTGCTTGAGCTGCTGTAAGCAGAAATATCCCTATAATAAAAACGATTAATCTCATAAATCCTTAATTTGTACTAATGACAAGGCAAATCAAGTAGGGTTGCGCGTACACAATGAATCTGCAATGTTTTTTTTGCCTGTAGCTAAAAATTATCCATTTTTGATTAAATTTCAGCATATTAGCCCCATAATTAGCGAAAATTGTACTACTATGATTAAAGAACAACTAAATATTCTTATCAACCTTGCGGCCAGCGATACGAAAGTGGAGGACAAAGAAGCCAAAATTCTGTTTATGATAGGCAAGGCTAATGGCCTTACCAGAGATGAAGTAGAGGCGATGATGAAAGCTCCGCAGCCTATTGGAGACCTTAGCGCCTTAAGTGAAGATCAAAAATTTGAGAATTTATACCATGCAATCCAATTAATGAAGGCTGATGGGCAAGTTTTTAAAAGTGAAATCAACTTTTGTGAAGAAATTGCAAATAAATTAGGCTATAAAAAAGGTGTAGTGGCTGAACTTTCGTCCAGAATTTACAGCGATCCTACCATTACGGCAGATAGAGGATTATTGATGGATAGAGCAAGAAAATTTTTAAAATAGATTTTATTAAAAATAGAAGAAACCCTTCGGTAAAAGGTTTTTTTGCTTAATTTTTTTCGTACACAATTTTTCCGTTCACAATTGTTTTAGAAATAGTCGTTGACAATAGTTTATCCTCAGGAACTGTCATGATATCTTGAGAAAACACAGTGAAGTCAGCTTCCTTTCCAACTTCTATTGATCCTAGTGCACTCTCCTGAAATGCACCATAAGCAGCATCCAACGTATAAGATCTCAAGGCTTGTACCCTCGACATTTTTTGTTTTGGCTCGTAGCCACCTTCTGGTTCACCACTCAACGTCTTCCGGGTAACCGAAGCATAAAAGCTGGCGACAGGGCTAATAGGCTCTACAGGTACATCAGTTCCATTAATGATCATGGCTCCAGACTTAATCAAGTCTTGCCATACATAAGTTTCCGCCACTATTCTCTTCTCTCCTAATCGATCAATAGCCCAGGGCCTATCAGAAGATAGATGTATCGCCTGCATAGCAGCAATCACGCCTAATTTTCCAAAACGAGGAATATCGTCAGGGTGCACGTGCTGTGCATGTTCAATTCTAAATCGAGGATCTGATATTTCAGGATTTTCGTTAAAGGCTATTTCGTATCGATCCAGTATCTCTCGATTGGCCTTATCGCCTATCGCATGCGAACAAACTTGGAATCCACCCTGAAGACCAGCTCGAGCAACACTTAACACGGAATCCATGGAAATGGTGGGCATCCCATACCATCCCGCTC
>DATCZR010000310.1:0-7032 GCA_036525835.1 Cyclobacteriaceae bacterium | reverse complement strand
GGAGCACACTCGGTAACCAGCCTACTGCTCAATTCTACAGAGTTAATGTAGACCATGTATTTCCTTACAAGGTATACGGAGGTCAGCAGGATAATTCTTCTGTGGTGATTGCAAGCCGGACCAATAGCATGGGTATTACGGACAGGGATTGGACAAATGGCCCCGGCTGTGAAAGCGCATACATCGTTTTTGATCCTATGAATCCAGAATTATTAATGGGAGGATGTTACCAGGGAAATATTGAAGTGCTGAATGTGGGAACACGTGAGGCAAAAGATGTACGGCAATATCCAGCCAGCAACCTGGCTTATAAGGTGAAGGATATGAAATACAGGTACAATTGGAATGCGCCTATTGTCGGTTCCCCTCATGATGTCAACACCATTTACCATGCAGGTAATGTGGTGTTCAAAACAACAAATTGGGGACAAAGCTGGGAGGTTATCAGTCCGGATCTAACACGCAATGACACCACCAAGCAAGGTTTAGGCGGAGGCCCGTTTACCAATGAAGGAGCTGGCGGAGAGAATTACAATACCATTTACTATCTCATCGAATCACCACATGAAAAAGGAGTAATCTATACCGGCAGCGATTGTGGGCTAGTATATATAACCCGAGATGGTGGCAAGAGCTGGCAAAATATTACGCCAACTGGTTTACCAGAAAGTTTGATCAGTTCCATTGAAGTGTCGCCATTCGATAAAGGAACAGCCTATGTATCCGCTTCACGCTACAAGTTTAACGACTTCAGCAACATGACTTATAGGACATCGGATTATGGAAAGACATGGACCAAGATTGGCAATGGTGTAGAAGCAGATGACTACATCAGGGTGATACGTGAGGATAAAAAAGTAAAGGACCTTCTCTATGGTGGGGCAGAGCGTGGATTTTATATTTCATATAATGGCGGATCATCTTGGAGCAAGTTCCAACTCAATTTACCTGTTGTTCCGATCACGGATTTAATCATTCATGATAATGACCTGGTTGCAGCAACCCAGGGAAGAGCATTTTGGATCTTAGATGATCTGGGAGCGATTCAGCAGGCCAAAGGATCTTTTGGTAATGAATCAGTTAAATTATTCAGTCCGAAGCCGACTTACCGTTATACCAGCTTTTCACCTTCATGGATGCCAGTACCTAAAGGCATAGGACAAAATCCGATGAATGGAGTTATCCTTGATTACTACTTGAAGGATAAAGCAGACACCAATAAAGTAAAGCTCGAAATACTCGGAATGGATGGTAAAGCGATACGTACTTATGTGAATAAAAAGGATGAGAGCTTTAAACCTTATCCAGGTGGACCTCCGGCCCCAGTAGTTATTCCTTCAGAGGCTGGAGTAAACAGGTTTGCCTGGGATTTTCGACATGAAAATATTCAGGATGTACCCAATGCTTATGTATATGGAAGTTATACGGGACATCAGGTGGCTCCAGGCAAATACAAAGCACGCATAACTTATAAGGAAGCTTCATCTGAAACAGATTTTGAAATCGTACCTGATCCAAGAATAAAAGCTACTTCAGCAGACTGGTCAGCGCAGCAGGAATTTCTTACTGACGTGGAAGCAAGGATAACCGAAATTCACAACGCCATCAACTCCATGCGCAAAGTAAAGAAGCAAGTAGAGACTTATAACGAAATGCTTAAGTCCAAGGAAGATGCAAATGAAGTGGTTGATGCCGGAAAGAATTTGATTAAGAAAATGACGGAGTGGGAATCAAACCTGATCGAGACAAGACAGAAAAATGGACAGGATGTAATCAATTGGCCAAGCAAACTGAACACTGAATATTTTCAACTTCTTGGTGTAGCCGATGTGCACGAGCCAGCACTTACTCAGGGCGTGAAAGATCGATACAAAGATTTGGAATCCCAGTGGGCTAACTACAAAAGTCAAATGCAGGATTTGATTGGAAAAGACATTGCTTCGTATAACGCGATGTTCAAGGCCAAGAATATTCCGGCAGTCGTAACGGAATCAAAGTAAATTTCAATAGGGTGCATTCTGTCCTGAATGCACCCTTTTCATAAATAAACTCTTATTACTATGCGTTTCAAAATATTGTTAATGGTCGCTGCAGCAGGCTTGATGGCGATTTCTGCTACAGCTCAGAGAAGAAAAAGTAACGCCTCATCAGCTTCGAATTCCAATCTTGCTTTCAACCAGGATTACTATTCAGGAATTGTATGGCGAGAACTTGGTCCCTTTCGGGGTGGCAGATCTGTAACGGCAACGGGCGTAGTGGGCGATCCCAATACCTACTATTTTGGAGGAGTAGGCGGTGGTGTATGGAAGAGTACTGATGCAGGTCAAACCTGGTTCAACATTACCGATAAATATTTTGGCGGAACAATTGGAGCAGTGGCCGTTTCGGATAGCGATCCAAATGTGGTTTATGTGGGTGAAGGTGAGCAAGGTGTCAGAAGCAATGTCTCATCCGGATGGGGCGTGTGGAAATCTGCTGACGCAGGGGCTACCTGGAAACATATTGGTTTGAGAGATTCTAAACACATTGGAAGAATCAGAATTCATCCTAAAAATCCAGACCTGGTTTATGTTGCAGCCATGGGCAATCTGTGGAAACCCAACGAAATGAGAGGAGTTTACAGAAGTAAGGATGGTGGCACGACGTGGGAAAGGATATTATATGTTGGCGATAAGGCGGGCGCAGTGGATCTGACATTCGATCACAACAACCCACGGATTTTGTATGCCAGCACATGGAACATCAAACGCAATGGATATCGAATGGATAGTGGAGGCACTGATTCGAAACTTTGGAAAAGCACCGATGGAGGCGACACCTGGGATGAGCTAACAGATAACCCAGGCATGCCCAAAGGGCCCAATGGAATAATTGGTGTGGCCGTTTCACCTTTGAATTCAAATCGGGTTTGGGCCGTTATTGAAAACCTGGATGGAGGCGTGTTCAGATCTGATGATGCCGGAGCAACCTGGAAGAAGATCAATAGTGATCGTGCCTTGCGTCAACGCGCTTGGTATTACACACGCATCACCGCTGATACACAAAATGAAGACAAAGTATGGGTCATGAATGTGAGCTATGGGGTAAGCAAAGATGGCGGTGTTTCTTTTGAATTGAAAAATGCACCTCATGGCGATCATCATGATTTATGGATCGATCCAAACAATAATCAACGAATGATTATTGCGGATGACGGAGGGGCACAGGTGTCCAATGACGGAGGCGAGAATTGGACAACTTATCACAATCAACCTACTGCACAGTTTTATAGAGTCACCACGGATAACAGCTTCCCTTATCGGATTTATGGAGCGCAGCAAGACAATTCAAGTGTAAGAATCAATCATCGTGGAACAGGAGGCTCTCTTACAGAGCGAGATTGGATTGCGCTATCCATTGGAGAAAGTGCACACCTTGCCCCTGATCCCTTAAACAACAACATTATTTACGGTAGTGATTACAAAGGTTACATGAGTATGCAGAACCTGGAAACGGGACAGGAGCGATCTACCAATGTGTGGCCGGATCTTCCTGCAGGCTCTGGCGCTGAAGTGATGAAGTACAGGTTCAACTGGAACTACCCAATAGGATTTAGTCCACACAATCCAAAGAAATTATATGCAGGATCAAATCACCTGCACATGACTACCAATGGAGGTCAAAGATGGGAAACGATAAGTCCTGACCTCACCCGCAATGATCCTGAAACCATAAAATCTTCGGGAGGGCCAATAACCCAGGATAATACCGGAGCTGAGTACTATGCCAATATTTTTGTAATCACAGAATCAACTTATACCAAAGATGAAATTTGGACGGGCTCCGATGACGGACTGGTATACCTCACCACAGATGGAGGTAAGACGTGGAATAATGTGACGCCTTCCATGGCACCAAAAAATAACATGATGAATAGTATTGATGTGAATCCATTTGTAAAAGGAGGTGCTTATGTAGTGGGTACTTCATACAAATTTGGAGACAACACACCCTACATCTACAAGACCAATGACTATGGCAAGACATGGTCTTTAATAACCAATGGAATACCAGCTGAAGAATATGTGAGGGTCGTGAGAGCTGATCCAAAGCGACAAGGGCTGCTCTATGCGGGAACTGAAAAAGGCATGTGGGTCTCATTTGATGATGGATCCAGTTGGTCTAAGTTTCAATTGAACTTACCTCCGGTGCCCATTCATGATTTGGCAGTTAAGAACGATAACCTTGTGGCAGCCACACATGGTAGAAGTTTTTGGATGATTGATGACCTGACGCCTTTGCATCAAATGTCAAAAGAGATTGAAGCGAAGCAGTCTTATTTGTTCAAACCTATGCCTAGTTACCGCATGGCTGGCGGGCCAGGATGGAGAGGCCCTGACAGAAGACTTGAAGGAGAAAATCATCCAGGTGGAGTAATGATGCATTTTTACGTTTCAAAATTTGATTCCAATGAGGACGTGAAAATTGAAGTAATGGAGCTGGACGGAGATCTTATACAAACTTATTCTACGAAGTCAAAGGAAAGAGGCACACAACTCAAAGTTGAAAAAGGTGGCAACCGATTTGTATGGAACATGCGCTATCCAGGCTACAAAACTTTTCCCGGGCTGGTATTTTATTCTTCTCCTAATCTAGGCCCTAGGGCCGTACCTGGCAAATACAAAGCAAGACTTACTGCCAATGGACAAGTTTCTGAACAAGAATTTGAAATTCTAAAAGACCCTCGAATATTCACTACCCCTGAGGAGTTCCAGGAGCAATTTGATTTCTTGATCAAAGTGAGAGATAAAGTGAGTGATGCTCACCAGGGTATTTTGGATATCAGAAAGGTGAAAACTGATTTGAACTATGTGAAGACGAAAGTGGACGATACACCTGAAAATAAAAACCTGCTTGATGCCATGAAAAAATTTCAGGATGACCTTACTGAAATTGAAAATAACATTCACCAAACCAAAAATCAATCCGTACAGGACCCACTTAATTATGGAATAAAGCTAAATAACAGGTTGGCCCATTTGATGTATGAGCAGGCACACGGAGATTTTCCTCCTACAAAACAAGGGGAGGAAGTTCGTGTTGAACTCACTCAAAAAATCGATGCGGAATTAACTAAGCTAAACTCCTTGATTGAAAAGAATGTGGACTCAATCAATGAGATGATAAAAGAGAAAGGGATTGAAATGGTGATGATTAAGAAGGAACCAACGAAAATGTAAAAATAATATCAGATTTGAGATTTAGAGATTTAAGATTTGGGGTGGAGCTAATAGTGAGGCTAGACCACAAATCTTAAATCTAAAATCCAGAAATCTAAAATATTAGTCATCCCACTTCCAATCTCCGGCAATCTTCAATGGTTCTTTAAGATTGTTTTCAATCATGAATTGCTTGGTTGTCTCGCTATCCATTTTCTTAGCTGGCAGCTTCTCTGCATTGGCAAGCCCATATAAAATCATGGTGCCAAAGCGGGCAGTATTTCTCATATGGGTTTCATTTACCAGATTGAAATCATCACAATCTGAATGGTAACAGCCATAGATAGAGCGATCCATATTGCTTATCACGCCTACTATGGGAACTCCTTCCAGCATAAATGGTTGGTGATCGCTATGTAAACCTGATCTGTTTGAAAACTCGTTTTTAAATACTGAATCTATTTTTTGTATTTCAGCACCCAGACTTGTGAAGAAATCCGGATCGTCCAGTTTTCCGCCTGCATTGATCCCTTTTGGATTTCCGCTCATATCCAGGTTCATCATGTATTTGATGTTCTCAATGGTGCCATTTTTTGTTTCCTGTTCTACCATATACCTCGATCCCAGGAGCCCCTGCTCCTCTCCCATAAACATTACAAACTGAACAGTTCGCCTGGGCTTTAAATCATTTGCTTTAAATGCTCTGGCTATATCTAATACAGAGAATGACCCAATGCCGTTGTCAATTGCTCCTGTAGCTAAATCCCATGAATCGAGATGGCCGCCAATAACAATTCTCTCTTCAGGAATTTCTGAACCTTTGAGTGTAGCTACAACGTCTCTGGCTTTAATCACATCACTGTGATTTGTCATTTTGATATGCGCCTTTGCGGATTTTGTTTTTAGTTTCTCCTTTAAGGCCATCCCATTTTCTTTTCCGATACAAACGGCCGGAATAGGGATTAATTCACCGGTTACAGAAGCGGTGCCTGTTAGTAACACGCCATTAGCAACTTGATTGATGATAATGATTCCTTTGGCTCCATTTTTTATAGCAATCGCTGTTTTCTCACTTCTGTGAAGATTATTTAATCCTTCAGGGCTTCCTTCAAGAATTCCGATATATACCAGTGCGATTTTGTCTTTGACCACATTAGGATTTGAGGTATAGTCGACCTCCAGCCCATTTCCCATGTCAACAATAGACCCCTTAATATCAGCCTCGATGGGTGAGTGACCCAAAGTAACTGCAGGCACTTTCTCTCCATCAATTTCCACCTCAATATCTCCTCTCGACCAGGCTTCAACTTCAAACTCAAGGTACTTCACGTCATCAAATCCGTATTCCTTGAATTTATTGTAAGTATACGCTTCAGCTTTAAATCCATTTTCAGAGCCCGTCAGGCGGTGCCCAATGGTTGAAGTGGCTTCACCAAGTGTTGCGTACGCCTTGGAGTTTTGTAGCACTTCGTCATTAATGCGTTGGAAAGTTTCAGACAGCGTTTCTTCTTTTTCTGGAGCACAAGACCAAATGGTGGCCGCAAGGAAAACAAGCGATAGAAAATTGTTTAGTCGATTCATTCTTGAATTGAAAATTTTAGATGGCAAATATATTAAACATTGAATGGAGCCATTGAAAATATTTACTCAGTTGGTTACTGCAACCACACTCAAGCAATTTGAGTAGCTTGGCTCGTGCGCGACCAATAAGAAGCAATTGTTAATCCGGACAAAATATGCCAAATCCCCCACCAGGCTGCAACAATTGCCATTCCCCCCAATCCATTAAAAAACCCAAAAATAAGAATGAGTCCCAAACCTGAATTTTGAATGC
>DATCZR010000309.1:0-6319 GCA_036525835.1 Cyclobacteriaceae bacterium | reverse complement strand
GCCCAACGATTTAAAGGATAAGTTAAACAACGACTTATTAACGTATGAAGAAGCTGTGCAAATGGCATTTACCAAAATTGAACAGCAGGACGTCATTTCTCATTGGACTGATGCACAATCAGGAGACGCTTTGCTAGATGGTATTGACAAATTAATTAAGGTACCGGAATTTGGCTGTGTTGAGGACAAACGAACGCAGGTTATTACCAATGAGAAGGAAACGATTAATAAAATATGGCGAATTGGAGGGCATACAGGCTGGTACTATGCCAATTGGCTTTGGAACGTTCGTGGATTTCTGGATAAGGTGGTTGGTGGAGTTGGCTTGCGTAGGGGAAGAAAAAGTCCAAATGACATTAACGCTGGCGATTCCCTTGATTTCTGGAGAGTAATCTACGCTAACAAGGATGAAAAAAGATTACTGTTATATGCTGAAATGAAATTGCCAGGCGAGGCATGGCTGGAGTTTAAGATTCAAAAAGATCATTTAATACAAACAGCAACCTTTAGGCCACTGGGCATCCTTGGTAGATTTTATTGGTATGCCATGCTGCCTTTTCATGAGGTGATTTTTGGTGGCATGATCAAGAAAATTGCGAGTGCCTAACATTTTATGTTTTCTCTTGTTAGTTAGCCATGAAAAATATTTTAATAATCGGAGGCTCATCCGGAATTGGCAAGTCACTTGCTCACCAACTTGAATCTACAGGCCATGAAGTGATTGCCACTTTCAATAAAAACAAACCAGAAAATGCATCCAAAATCAAATATCATCATCTAGATGTAACATCAGAAGAGATCGATCTTGACTTCATGCCCGAATCATTAGATGGGCTTGTTTACTGCCCTGGTAGTATCGAACTAAAGCCCCTTCAACGGATCAAAGATGAGGACTTTGTAAAAGACTTTAATCTCCAGGTGCTTGGTGCTATAAAAATCATCAAGGCAGCACTTTCAGCATTGAAAAAATCAGATCAGGCCAGTATTATCTTATTCTCAACGATTGCCGTGCAAACTGGATTTCCATTTCATAGTATGGTAGCCACCTCAAAAGGTGCTATTGAGGGTCTGACCAGATCACTGGCTGCCGAGCTCGCACCGAAAATCAGGGTTAATTGTATCGCTCCTTCCATTACAGATACGCCACTTGCAGCTTCGTTATTGAGCTCCCCAGAGAAAAAGGAAGCCAATGCGCAGCGACATCCGTTGAAAGCAATAGGCTCGTCAGATGACATTGCATCCATGGCCAGTTTTCTTTTAACCAATCAAGCCCGATGGATTACGGGGCAAATCATAAAGGTAGATGGAGGTGTCTCTGGCTTAAGGGTTTAAAACCGTTAAATTATTAAGACTATGTTCAACCTATTTAAGAAAAAATCAGAGGCAGAAATTTTACAAGAAAAGTATGCCAAGGTAATTAAAGAGGCTTTTGAACTCTCCAAAGTCAATAGGACCAAAAGTGACGCTAAATACGTAGAAGCAGAGCAGATCATGAATAAAATCGAGCAGATTAAGGATAGCCAAAATTAGGATGTCCAACAGACATTGGTGTCTGATTTTAAGTCCTACTTTGTATCAATTAACTTCGCGAGTTAATGTCATAAATTCATTCGAACTGAATGGCAACGAAAAACCTTTTCTGCTTACTCTTCTATATTATTTGTCTTTCCCCCGCCAGTGCTCAGGTGAGCTTGTCTATTGAAATCACACATTTACGAAGTGATCATGGACATGTGTTACTTAGCCTTTATGACGAAAACCAGGTACAAATACGGGGCTTAAAAGCCACGATTAAAAACTCCAAAAGCATCTTTCAAATCAATGATTTGAAGCCAGCCAAATATGCTTTCAAGTACTTCCACGATGAAAATGACAATAGCCAACTAGAAACAAATTCCCTCGGCATACCCATAGAAGGATTCGGATTTTCTAATAATGCCAAGGGGTTTCTAGGCCCACCATCGTTTGATAAATGGATTTTTTCCGTGACAAAGGACCAAATGGTTCAGTGCCAACCGAAATATTTATGAATTAAATCGTTGAACAATTAAATGCTCTCTTGGTTAAATAGACGTAATTGAAAATTATGGGTAGTTACTCAATTCGAGAATTAGAGACACTGTCAGGAATAAAGGCACACACCATTCGCATTTGGGAGAAGCGTCACAAGATCATCGTTCCCAAACGGACAGAAACCAATATCAGGTACTACTCCGATTCAGATTTAAAAAGAATCATCAACGTATCCCTCCTCAACAGCAAGGGTATTAAAATATCCAAAATCGCAGGAATGAGCGATGAGGAACTTAATACTGAGGTTGCAGAACTTACCACCTCTCAAAGCGAGGCTAGTCTGTTTATAGACCAACTCATCATTTGCATGATTGACATGCAGGAAGATCAATTTGAAAAACTACTATCTCATCTGACCATGAAGTTTGGATTCGAAAACATGATAACAGATATCGTGTATCCATTTATGGAAAAAATTGGGGTATTATGGCAAACAGGGAACATATCCCCTGCCCAGGAGCACTTCATTTCCAATTTGGTAAGGCAAAAGATTATTGTAGCCATAGATTCACTTCCCTTTCCAGAAAGCGGGGCGACCAAGGCCGTCTTATTCCTCCCGGAAAATGAGTTGCATGATATCGGACTTCTTTTCTATCACTATATCATTCGCAAAAAAGGGTTCAGAACCTATTATTTAGGTCAACACCTACCTTACAGGGACTTGAAGTTTATTTGCGGGATTCACAAGCCTCAGTTTATTGTCACCTCAATAGTCGCCTCCCAAAAGCCCCAAAAGACGCGAGAATACTTTGAATCCCTTGTAAAAGACTTCCCTAATTCTATTATTCTAACCTCTGGAAGTCAAGCCGCTCAAATCCTTCCTGTGGCACCCAACTTGAAGATATTTCGAAAAGCCAACGAATTGAAAACAGTTATGCTGGCTCGCTAGCCTATTTTGTTTATTTTTTTACTATTTTTATTAAACATAATATAACTTTTCATTGCTAATACCGTTATTTTGTTTAATTTTAAATCATAAACAATAAACATTATGACGGCAATCGAATTTACCGCCCAAATCACAAGCCTCCAGGATACTTTAAAGCAATTTACCTATCGCTTTACCAGAAATCAGGAAGAATCTGAAGATCTGGTGCAGGATACGATGTTGAAAGCCCTAACCTACCGCGATAAATTCAGGCAGGACACCAATTTGAAAGGGTGGCTTTTCACCATTATGAGGAATACGTTCATAAATAATTACAGAAAAGCCAAAAAGGAGAGAACAAGCACTGACAATACAAAGGAACTGTACTATCTTAATGTGGCGGACACGCATACATTTAATCGTCCGGGTAAGACACTCGAGTTCAAGGAAATCTGGGAAAATATTAATGAAGTGAAAGAAAACCTTCAGATACCTTTTAAAATGTATACTACTGGCTATAAATATCATGAGATTGCTGAGCATCTAAACATCCCTGTGGGTACCGTAAAAAACAGAATATTTCAAGCCAGAAAGGAAATTCAGAAAAAACTAGTTTCCTATCAGTAGCAAATCATCTACTTAAATGAAAAACGTAGCGGTCATTGGTGCAGGATTTGCAGGAATTTCAGCGGCCACTACGCTGGCATCAAATGGGTTTGATGTCACTGTTTATGAAAAAAATGATAGCCCAGGAGGAAGAGCCAGAAAATTTGAATCAAATGGCTTCACGTTCGATATGGGGCCAAGTTGGTATTGGATGCCTGATGTCTTTGAAAGGTATTTCAATCGCTTCAACAAAACAGTTGCTGACTATTACGAGCTCGAAAGACTAAGTCCATCTTATCGCGTTTTTTTTTCCAAAGATTCCATCTGGGACATTCCATCCACAAAAGAAGGTCTCTATGATCTATTTGAGAAAGAGGAAAAAGGAAGCAGTGAGCAGCTAAAAAAATTTCTTAAAGAAGGCGAGTTTAAATACAAAATAGGCGTTGATGAGCTGGTTTATAAACCAGGAATATCCATCACTGAACTCATTGATTTTAAATTAGCAAAAGGAGTTTTAAAGCTTCACGTCTTCCAATCAATTAGCAAGTACATCAGAAAGTACTTCAAGTCACCTAAATTAATTCAACTCCTTGAGTTTCCAGTACTCTTTTTGGGAGCTTCTCCTGCTGATACACCCGCTTTATACAGCTTAATGAATTACGCTGACATGGCATTAGGTACCTGGTACCCTAAAGGGGGAATGCATAAAATCATTGAAGGCATGGTGAAACTGGCTGAAGAGAAAGGTGTAATATTTTCTTACAACAGTGATGTTCAATCCTTGGGATTAAATAGCACGAAAATCAAATCATTGAAGGTAAATGGCACTGACATAAAGGTAGACTACGTTGTTGCGGGTGCAGATTATCATCATGTGGAACAAAACCTACTTCCTGAATCGCACAGACGCTATACAGAAACCTATTGGCAGAGTAGAAAACTGGCACCTTCAAGTCTTATTTTTTATTTAGGTGTCAACAAGCAACTAAATAACCTAATTCATCATAATTTATTTTTTGATGAGGACTTTGCACAACATACACGCGAAATATACCAGAATCCTTCCTGGCCGACCAACCCATTATTTTATGTGTGCTGTCCATCAAAAACAGATAACAGTGTGGCTCCCGAAGGAAACGAAAATTTATTTGTTCTTGTTCCTGTTGCCGCGGGTCTGGAGGATGATGAGGCAACCAGAGAAAAATATTACGACTTGGTGATGAGGCGAATTGAAAAACTGACCAACCAGTCTATCATACCTCACATCACCTATAAAAGAAGCTACGCACATCTTGATTTTATTGAAAATTACAATTCTTATAAGGGTAATGCTTACGGATTGGCCAATACCATCAAACAAACCGCAAATTTAAAGCCCTCTATCTTGAACAATAAGGTAACTAATCTGTTTTATACGGGGCAACTGACAGTGCCAGGACCTGGAGTACCCCCCTCCCTGATTTCCGGACAAGTAGTGGCTGATGAGTTAATTAAAAGGTATAATTGAGTACATGAATCATCCCAAGATGACCAAAGAGAAAGAACTTTTTGATAAAATTTCATTCAGGTGCTCTAAGCTCACCACCAAATCATATAGCACTTCCTTTAGCCTCGGCATATTATGCCTGGACAAGGAAATGCATGATCCAATCTATTCCATCTATGGATTTGTTCGTTTTGCTGATGAGATTGTGGATACCTTTCATCAACACGATAAAAAATCCCTGCTTGACAGATTCAAGAACGATACCTATTTGGCGCTGGATGAAAAAATAAGTCTCAATCCCATTCTTCAAAGTTTTCAGACTACGGTTAATAAATACAATGTTGATCGGAGTTTGATTGATCAATTTCTGCATAGCATGGAAATGGATCTGGACAAAAAGACCCATAATCAAGAGACTTTTGAAGAATATATACTTGGATCTGCAGAGGTGATTGGCCTAATGTGTTTGAAGGTATTTTGTAAAGGAGATCAAGTTACGTATGAAAAACTAAAACCGAGTGCGATGAGCCTGGGTTCCGCTTTTCAAAAAATCAATTTCCTGAGGGATCTAAATGCTGATTATGTGGGAATGGGCAGAACATACTTTCCGGGAATAAACATGGAGACATTTGACGCCACCAGCAAAAAACAGATTGAAGAAAATATTGCCAAAGACTTTCATGAAGGTTACCTAGGGATAAAGCAATTACCCAAGGGTGCAAAATTTGGGGTTTATATCTCTTACCTCTACTACCTGGCCTTATTCAAAAAGATAAAGAATACACCTTGTGAAAAGATCCTAAATAATAGAATAAGAATTCGGAACAGACATAAATTCAGGATTCTATTCTTCTCATATGTAAAATATCAATTCAACCTGATTTAAGTATGGAGCAGATTGTACTCGTAGACACTCAAGATCAGGAAATTGGCCTTATGGATAAAATCGAAGGCCACCGAAAGGGAGCTTTGCATAGAGCGTTTTCAGTTCTGATCTATAATTCCAAGGGAGAAATGCTTATCCAACAACGAGCCAAGACAAAATATCACAGTGGCGGACTATGGTCTAATGCCTGTTGCAGTCATCCCAGACCGGGAGAAACAATGGAAGAGGCCGTAAGCAGAAGGTTAATGGAGGAATTAACTATTAATTTAAAACCCAGCTTCTCGCACAAATTTATTTATAAAGTAACCTTCCCTAATGATCTTATAGAGCACGAATATGATCACGTCTACATTGGCACCTATGATGGTGAACCAATAGCTAATAAAGAAGAGATAGCCGA
>DATCZR010000308.1:0-23285 GCA_036525835.1 Cyclobacteriaceae bacterium | reverse complement strand
TACACCACGATTAAAATATTTGTCCGCATCGGCTGGTCCAAGCTCCAATGCTTTCGAAAAATCAAAGTAAGCGTCCTGAAGCTCTTCAATATTGTATTTCGCAAACCCCCTATTGGTATAAGCGTCTGCATATTTTGGGTTTATTTTAATGGCTTTATCGAGATCTTCAATGGCTTCGTAGTCATCACCCAACCCGATTTTTGATTCTCCTCTGAAGTTGAGGGCCTCAGCAAAATTGGAATCTAATTCAATCGCAAAAGTAAAATCACTTATTGCCCCATAGAAATCCAATAACCCCATCCTGGATTGGCCCCTCAGGGATAAAGCATTTTTATTCTTAGGATTGGCATCAAGAATTTTGGTAAGCGCTTCTTTCGCTGCAGTAAATTCCTTGGCCTCCAATTTCTCTCTTGCCCCATCCAGGCTAGAATCACTTGACTGGGAGAAAGCAATAAGGCTAATTAGTGAAAAACAAAAACAAGTAATTAGTTTCATTGGTAGAGTGACTTGGAAATCATTTTGTGCTCACAAGTTAGAAAGAATTTGTGTATCCATTAACAACCTTATAAATTCAGCTGGAAGGAGAATTGAACTGATAAATAGAAATATTCACTATTGAGGAAGCAATGTCGAAGCAACAAAAGCTGTGATTTGGACCTCTTTTATTCCGTGCGCTACGGAATCAAGGTTGAGCATGGAAAGGACGATCAACGTAAGGAAAAATAAAAAGGAAATCAACTTCTTCATTACTGTTTCTTTTTTGCTTTGACAGTGACTTCACCTTTGGGTTTAATATCAGGTAATTATTGGTCTCAATTTTGTCACCTTCATCTGTTGTGCTTGAAATTTGTGTTTGGGATGCCTACAATTACCACTTATCCAGTTTAGTCAACTCGTCTTACCCAAACCCGTATATATTTGTTTAAAACTAAAATGATGAATCGCGCCTATTTTATTGTCCAACTCGTTTTTGTAGCCACTATCGCATGGGCACAAGAGCGACCCCTCGATATGAAAATGGATTTTGAAGACTATAATCCGCCTTCATCACTGGTAGTGCCAGAACATCATATAACTAAGGCCAAATTCCCTTTTGTGGATATTCACAATCATCAGTTTAGAATGGCTACTATGGATTTAAATGAGCTGATTCAGGAAATGGACAACATGAATATGGCTGTGATGAACAACCTGAGTGGCCGAGGCAGAGGCGATACAGAGCACCTGGACAAATCTCTGCAGAACGTAAAAGACAATTTCCCAAGGCGCTTTATTGTATTTACCAATGTAGATTTTAACAGCGTAGACGAAGCAGGCTGGACAGAGAGAGCAGTGAAGCAACTGGAAGAGGATGTTAAGAAGGGAGCAGTTGGATTGAAGGTTTACAAATCACTGGGCATGTTCAACAAGGACAGTAAAGGTAATCGTGTGGCTATTGATGATCCGAGGATAGATCCTGTGTGGGACAAGTGTGGTGAGTTGGGAATTCCTGTGCTGATACATTCAGCTGACCCCCATCAGTTCTGGCAGCCTATTGACAATCAAAACGAAAGATGGCTGGAATTAAAAACCCGTCCTGGAAGAAGGCATGACAACGACCAAATTTCATGGGAGAAAATCATTGCTGAACAGCATAATATTTTTAAAAAGCATCCGAAAACAAATTTTATCAATGCCCATATGGGCTGGTACGCCAGCGACCTTAAAAAATTAAGCGAGTTGATGGATCAATATCCAAACATGTACACTGAGATAGGTGCCATTATAGCAGAGTTAGGCAGACAGCCGAGGACAGCCAAAGCCTTTATCACCAAATATCAGAACCGTGTTTTGTTTGGAAAAGATAGTTGGGTGCCGGAAGAATACGAAACTTATTTCAGGGTGCTGGAATCTGAAGATGAGTATTTTCCTTATCATAAAAGATATCACGCCTTTTGGAGAATGTATGGATTGGGATTGTCAGATGATGTACTCAAAAAGGTTTACTATAAGAACGCGATCCGACTGATTCCAAAGATTGACAAGAGCCTGTTCCCTGATTAACAGATTATATTATCAAATACTTATAGCAGGCACACATTTCATGCGCTATCAAAAATTAATTTGGCTTGTAATTTTGCTGTTTGCCTTTGGCTGCTCCCTGTACAAGGAAGTCGTATTGCGGAGATTGGATAACATTGAGCTTACAGCTGGCGTTGGGTCAGAACCCATGCTGAAGGCAAAGGCCCTATTTTATAATCCTAACAAGATTCGATTGAGCGTGAAGGGTATCAAATTGGAGGTATTCATTGATGGCAAGAAAATGGCGTTTATTGATCAGAAATTGCGATCAAGGGTGAAAGCGGAATCCGAATTTTCGATTCCATTGGAAGTACAGCTTTCGTTGAAAGAGATTGGCCTTTTTGATGCTATTGCTGGTTTATTTGGTGGTAAAAAGCATGATCTGCATTATAAAGGATACATTATAGTATCTGTTAAGGGATTTCCAGTAAAAATTCCTGTGGATTATTCCAAAGAGGTAAAACTTCGATTCTAGCTATCTTTAAATGTTTAATGTGATTCACGTTTTATGATTTCCGTTGGAATATTATTTCTTGCCTCATTATTACTGCTGGTGATTATCCTGCAGGTGCGTGCTTATTATATTCTAAAACGCCAAAACAAAGTCATCACTGATCAGAGCCTAGAGATATCAAAACAGAATCAAGTACTCGGAAGACAAAATCAACTGCTAAATGATTTAAATTCTGAAAAACAGTTGATCATAGGTGTGGTTTCGCATGACTTAAAGGGTCCCTTTAATAGAATATTTGCGCTCAGTCAGTTGCTGAACTTATCGAGTAAAAATTTGACTGATGAACAAAAGGGATATGTGGCAAGGATTCATCAGATAGCTGTGGATGGACTTAACATGGTGCGCAATCTGTTGGATACCAGAAAACTGGAAGATCGGGGAATTGATATGACGTTAGAGTCAATTCAATTGGAGCCATTCGTTAGTTCTTTTGTAAAAAACTACCAGACGGTGGCGGAGGAAAAGAAGATTGACTTGATTTTTCAAAGCCCTTCCAATATCAGTGTGATAGCGGATCGTCTTTTCTTAAACCGTGTACTCGACAATTTGCTTTCTAACGCAGTAAAATTTTCTATGCCAAAAAAAAAGGTGACCGTGTCAATTGATAAGAAAGATGATCAGGTTCATCTTGCGGTAAAGGATGAAGGGCTCGGAATTACCAAAGAGGACCAAAAAAAACTTTATCAAAAATTTCAGCGATTAACAGCTAAACCAACTGCAGGAGAGAGTTCAACAGGTCTTGGCCTTTCCATTGTTAAAGCTTTAACTGAAAAAATGGGAGGTACGATAAAGTGTGAAAGTAAAGAAGGAGAAGGGACCAAATTTATTGTTTCCTTGAAATCGGCAGATTAGTCAAAAAGATAGTAGTCGTCTTCTTTTCCGCCCAGGATTGATTCTAATGATTCAATCACATTTTCGTCTTTAATCACATAATCGCGAACCCCTTTTTGAATAAAGCTTAATACCATGTTGCCATCATCAAGGGCGCTCAGCATGATTATCTTGTTGTCATTGCCAATCCTGCTTTTGATCTTTTCGTAAAGATCAATTCCACTCATGCCAGGCAGTTTGTAGTCAATAATCATGACATCAGGCAATTTTCCATTGACTGCTTTCAAGGCATCTTCCGCTGTAGTAAATGTGTTGATCCTATAATCTGGATTCTGACCCAGAGCTTTTTTTACGAATTCTGCGTATATCTCGTCATCTTCGATCAGGAAAATTTTCATGCTAAAATTTTAAAGAATTAGCAATATAATAACCTTTTGGCTAATGTGAAGGTATCAAATAATTCAATATTCGGCTTTCTTGGTTCCGGGGCTATCCCAAATATGCCGTAAATGTTATAAAAAACCATTATGAAGATATGCGCATTCCTCCTATAATCCCCAAATAATCAAATACTTTACGAAATTAGCATTTGTATATTCTGCTATTGGCTTTAACATTTAGCCAATGTTCAACGCCAGGAAGAGGCTCAGTAAGCTTTTCCATTACTTTTAGCGAAGCCCTTAATGAATCGGCACAAGATGGGTGGCTTCTTCAGCTTGTCTCAAATAATGATGGGAGTGAGCCCGGGGTTCAAATGAGTGATGACACCTCTTCGCAATTGGTTTTTGGAATTTATGTTGGAGGCATTAAACCGGGATAGGAAATAGCTATTGATCAAAGTGCCTTTGGGTTTCCAATTAATAGCCTTTCAGATATTCCTACTTATACTTATCATGTTCAGGCGCTTATCAATATGGGATATTTGGGAAGCGGTCTATTCACCTCAGGTAGATGACGGTTATCCCAAAAGAATTTTTGACAAGTTTACCGGTGATATTGATCCCGAAGTAGCCTCTTATTGGAGAGAAAACAATGACCTCAGCCATATTCTGGAACGTGATTGGGCAAATCTTGGGTTCAAAGCTGCAAGGTAGAGCAAGTAACTACTGCGGGGATATAGATAACGCCTACCTCAATAATACGGTGCACCAAAATGGCCACCTTTTAAAGAAAACAAATTCACCTTTTTATGAGGGTTAAGTCGATTATGGGGATCGCCAGGAATAATTGTTGGAATGGAGATCAGAATAATCCTAACTACATTTCCAGGTTGAGATAGAATAAGATGCATTTACTGAAGAGCAAATCTCTGAAAGCACACCAGCTAGGGCTGATTTGAAAAGCTGGAAGTACTAGTCTAGCTTATTTCAATTCACGCAGGTAAAGTTGGATTGTGTTTTCTAGACCAAAATATAAGGCATCGCTGATGAGCGCATGACCAATGGAGACTTCATCCAGCCAGGGAATGCTGGTTTTTAGAAATCCCAGATTATTCAAATCCAGATCGTGGCCAGCATTTACACCCAGACCAGCTTCTCTGGCAACCCTGGCGGCTTCAATAAAATTAGCAACTGCTTTATCGCGATTAGCTCCGTAAAACTGTGCATAGGGTTCTGTATACAACTCGATCCGATCACTTCCGGTTTCTGCAACGGCCTCTATCATTTTAGGCGAAGCTTCCACAAATATGGAAACTCGACCTGCGTTTTCCTTTAGTTGAGCAATTGTATCTTTAAGAAATTCCCTATGGGCTATCGCATCCCAACCTGCATTAGAGGTCAATACATCTGGCGGGTCGGGTACAAGCGTGGCTTGTGCTGGCGATACTTCTTTTATTAGCTTCAAGTACCGGGCATCGGGGTACCCTTCAATATTGAACTCGGTCTTCACTTCTTTTTTTAATTCTAATACATCGCTGTATTTAATATGTCTCTCATCAGGCCTCGGGTGAACGGTAATCCCTTGCGCGCCAAATCGCTCACAGTCTTGAGCAACCTTTATTACATTGGGATTATTTCCTCCTCTTGCATTTCTGAGTGTGGCAATTTTATTAATATTGACGCTTAGTCTGGTCATACGTTTGATACCTGA
The DNA here is from genome assembly GCA_036525835.1 of Cyclobacteriaceae bacterium. Lineage (GTDB taxonomy): Bacteria > Bacteroidota > Bacteroidia > Cytophagales > Cyclobacteriaceae > ELB16-189. The sequence continues at coordinate 17,788 of DATCZR010000308.1, read as the reverse complement.
ATATTTTCAGGGCTAAATTTACACCACGAAATCTAAAGCAGATGGGCCTAAAACAACAAATTGATAGTGACATTAAAACTGCCATGCTAAATAGGCAAAAAGAGAAGCTAATAGCACTTCGGGCAGTAAAGTCAATGATTCTATTGGCTGAAACAGAAAAGGGAAAAACCGGGGAACTGGACAAAGAAGCTGAAAACAAAATCTTAATGAAGGCGGCCAAGCAGCGTAAGGAATCGGCTGATATATTTAAATCTGAGAATCGCGAAGATCTTTACAAGAAAGAAATGTTTGAACTGGAAATCATTTCAAGGTATCTGCCAAAACAACTTTCGAAAAATGAAATTACAGATGAGGTAAAAGAAATTGTGGCACAAGTTGGAGCGAAAGGACCACAAGACATGGGTAAAGTTATGGGGGCAGCTACGAAGGCATTAGCTGGCAAAGCTGACGGAAAGACTATTTCAGAAATTGTAAAACAACTACTCTCCTCTTGAACAAGTTGGATATTTTTATTGCCGTGTTCCTTTTATTGGGAGCATACCGCGGTTATAAAAATGGATTCTTAATGGGACTCATTTCATTGGTTGCCATTGTGCTCGGAATTTTTGGCGGATTTAAGTTAATGGGTGAAGGCATGATGTTTCTTCAACGAGAATTTAATGCCGACAAAAGTGTGTTACCTTATTTGTCATTCCTATTCATATTTGTTGTCATTGTCGTAGTCGTAACCTTATTAGGTAAATTGGTTAAGGCTTCAATCAACAAAACTATGCTGGGATCATTGGATGAGGCCATGGGTGCTATTCTTGGGGTATGCAAATGGCTCTTTATGTTAAGTGTGGTTTTGTGGATTTTAGATTCGCTGGAGATCTATCCAAATGAAGACTGGACTGAAGGTTCATTGTTGTACCCTTATACTGTAATGTTTGCTTCAAAATTGGCAGGATGGGTTTCTGAAGTTTTGCCTTTCTTTAAAGAAACTTTCAAGCAGTTCTAAGGTTCGGTTTTTTTTCTTTACTTATAAGAAATTAGTCAAAAATGGGCCTGATAGTTAAAGAGAAAAATGATTTTAAATACGTTGATGAAGGTCAAGGCCAGGTATTAATGCTCCTTCATGGGCTATTTGGGGCATTAAGCAACTGGGAGGATGTGGTAAATAGGTTTTCATCACATTTTAGGGTTATTATCCCTATGCTGCCTATTTATGAAATGCCCATCAAGGAGGCAGGATTGGGGGGGCTCCAAAAATTTGTTGAAAAATTTGTGGGAGTGATGGAGCTGGACAATATGATCATCATGGGGAATTCGTTAGGGGGTCATGTGGGCATCCTATATACCTTGCACAATAAGTCGAAAGTAGACAAGCTGGTGCTAACAGGTAGTTCTGGCTTATTTGAAAATACCATGGGGGGATCTTACCCTAGACGAGGAAGCTATGATTATATCCGCGAAAGAGTGGCATACACTTTTTACGATCCCAATGTGGCTTCCAAAGAGTTGGTGGATGAGGTTTTTGAAACAACCAAAAGTATTCCTAAGTGTATGCGCATTGTGGCGATAGCCAAATCGGCCCAAAGAAATAACCTGGCTGCAGATTTACCTACATTGGATATTCCTACTTTGTTGGTATGGGGATTAAATGATACCATTACTCCACCTATGGTTGCACATGAATTCAATCGTTTAATTCCTAACTCTGAATTAAAATTCATTGATAAATGTTGTCATGCACCGATGATGGAACATCCTAAGAAATTTAACGAGATTGTTGAAAGCTTTTTAACGAAATAAAATGGTTGCATCCGAGATAATAAATCACATGATTCCTCCACTGAAGGGGACAGATGATGCTCACAAGGCCATGGTTTGGATGGAAGAATTTAGGTGCAACCACTTGCCGGTGGTAGAGAATAATAAGTTAGTGGGCTTTATTTCAGAAGAAATAATAATGGAGGCCAATGACATAGAAAAGAAACTTTCAGAATTTGAATTGACGGGAATGCAATGTGTGGTAAATCAGGACTCCCATTTTTATGATATTTTGAAAATGGCCGGGGAATACAAATTGCAATTGGTAGCTGTGCTCAATCAGGCTGGTGAATATGAAGGGGTAATCACCGTACAAGATATCATGACTTCTTTTGCCCAAACCGCGGCCGTTCAGATTCCTGGCGGAATTCTGGTACTATCCTTAGACTTGATTGATTACTCACTAGCTGAGATTAGCAGGCTAATAGAAGAGAACAATGCCAAAATTCTCAGTAGTATCATGGTCGAAGACCCTTTAGATTCCCGAAAAATAAAATTGACAATAAAAATTAATCAGATTGACCTCACCCGAATCGTAGCCACGCTAGAACGGTTTGAATACAAAATCATAGGTCGATATCAAGAAGACAAGAAAGACTTTGAAGATAAAGATCGGATAGACATGTTGATGAGGTATCTTAATATCTAAGTAACGATTGTTTTATATTAAGTCTTAACATGCGGATTGGGATTCATGGTAAAGAGGTAAAAGGACAGCAGATAAAATTTATCGAGAATTTATTTTCTGTTCTGGCTGCCAACAAGGTAGATGCGCGCGTGTCGTCCCGCTTCTTAAAATACCTGAAAACACCTCGCTTTGATCATGCCAAATTAAAATCATTTGAAGTGGGTGACAGCCTCAAAGGACTTGATGCTTTCATCTCTTTGGGAGGAGATGGTACATTACTGGATTCTATTACTTACATAGGAAAAAATGAAACACCCATTATGGGTATCAACACAGGTCGTCTGGGGTTTTTGGCCACCATTAGCAGGGATGAGACTGAGAAAGCATTGGAGCATTTGTTTAATGGGACTTTTCAAACAGACTCACGTACGGTAATCACGCTTGGTGCGGACAAACCTTTATTCGGTGGACTCAATTTTGCCCTCAATGACTTTACCATCATCAAGAAGGATACGTCTTCGATGATCAACATCCACGTATTCGTAGACAAGGAGCTTTTAAATTCTTATTGGTCGGATGGAATTATCGTATCCACACCAACAGGTTCTACTGGATATTCTTTAAGTTGTGGAGGTCCGTTGCTGTATCCTCGCTCTGAAAGTTTTGTTATCACTCCGGTAAGTCCGCACAATCTCACGGCAAGACCCATTGTTATTTCTGATAATTCTGAAATAAGTTTCCACATTGAGGGAAGAAGTAAGAAATTTCTAATCTCACTCGACTCCCGAGTAGAAGCTATTGATGGCTCAGTTAACCTAAGGGTAAAAAAGGGGAAATTTAAAGTGCACCTGATACAGATGCCCGGTCAACACTACTTTAAGACCTTGCGACAGAAACTGAATTGGGGGTTAGATATAAGGAATTAATTCATAAATTTGATATTGGCAAATTCTCTTTGTAATGAGAAAATTATGGTTGGTTCTTCTTTCGATTATACTAACACTGGGCGCTATACCTGAGGCGCAAGCCCAGATGAATAGAAAAGCCATAAAGAAAAATAACAAACGCATAGCAAATTACAAGGGCAGGAAGTCTGCTTTTGGTAAGGAAAAAAGATACAACTCCCTCGGGTTTTCTTTTAATGCAGTCAATTACTATGGAGATCTTGCACCTAAGCCTCAACGCGTAAGCACCGATATCTCGTTTACCAGACCGGGTTTTGGATTATCTTTTGTACATCGGTTTGGACCGCGATATTCAGTGAAAGGAGAGTTTCTGTATGCTACCCTCAAGGGTTCAGATACTGACTCTGCAGACCCGGGTGATTTAGGTAATGGCATATTTCGCTATCAAAGGAATCTGTCCTTTAGAAATAGAATTAAGGAACTGTCAGTGGTGGCCATATTTGACTTATATGATAATCAATCAGCGTACATTAGCCGCGTAAAATGGACACCATATGCGTTTCTTGGAGTTGCTGCTTTCCATCATAATCCTCAGGCTCAGGCACCTACTACTGACTTGTTTGGTAACCCACTGGCAGAAGCAGGACAATGGGTAGACCTAAGACCACTTGGAACGGAAGGTCAGCATTCAACATTGCTACCTACAGATGTTAACTATGGCGTCAAGGAATATAAATCTTTGGCGATATCAATACCATTTGGTTTTGGAGCTCGTTTTAGACTCAATGAAGTAATGGATTTATGGGCCGACATTGGATTCCGTTATACTTTCACTGACTATCTTGATGATGTGAGTCAAAATTATGTTGACCTTGACCGACTTTCCAGTCCACTGGCACGAGCCATGTCTTATAGAACCAATGAATTGCTGGGTCCACCCACTCTGGGCAATGGCACCATGTCTGGGACAAGCGGAATTGAAGTTTATAATGGCTATGGCCACGAATTTACTGATAACTTGCGTGGCAGTAAATCAGATCGAGATATCTACATGGTTACCAGCATCAAGCTTTCCTATATTATTGGAGCCACATTTCATAAGGCAAAATTCAGATAAAACAGATGCATAGTCGCACGGCTGTATTAGGAATAATCCTATTAATTGGATTAAGCTTTGCTCCTGATGAGTCGGTGGCCCAGATATCACAACGATCAGAATTGGGTTTTGGAATTGGCGCTTTTACCTACACGGGTGATTTGGCCCGCACATATAAATTAGTCAATGCAAGGCCTGCGGCTACTGTTTTTTATCGAGCCAACCTGAGTCAGGTGATTAGTTTTAAAACGGCACTCACCGGAGGGAAGTTGACTGCCGCTGATGAGCGTACACCACTTGATCCTTTTGCTGTACAACGCGATGCTTCATTTAATATTTTTTTATTGGAAGGTTCCGGCACCTTTGAATATCATTTCTTAGATTGGAGAGATGATAAAAGGAGGTTAAGATTTACACCATTTTTATTTGCCGGACTGGGTATGTTCGGAATTTCAGGCGTGCAAGCAAAAAATGCAGAGTATAGTAACGTGCAACTAAGTATTCCGTTTGGAGGAGGCATGAAATATGTGGTCAATCCCAAATGGTACATCGCTTTTGAAATTGGAATAAGAAAAACATTCTTTGATTACCTCGATAATATTTCTGATGAAGATCCCTCTTTCAAGAATTACCAATATGGAAACAGGTACGACAAAGACAATTATTTTTTTACCGGATTTTCAATAACGCGCACATTTTATGATATCCCTTGCGCAACCAATCCATACAAATAGAAATCTAGTTATAGAAGAAGTTTGACAGCTTAAAATTGAGGCAATTTGGCTTCTCGGGCCAGCTGTGAAAAGTTTGAAAAATAGGCTATTTTTGCTGCCTCGTGGCCTCTTTTAAGGAAAATATTGACATTAATAATTTGCCCCGTCATGTGGCCGTTATCATGGACGGCAACGGCCGTTGGGCCAAACGGAAGGGGGCAGCTCGTATTTTTGGACATAGGAATGCCATTCAGGCGGTCAAAGATGTGACGGAGGGATGTGGGGAGCTTGGTATCAAATACCTTACCCTGTATGCATTCAGTACAGAAAATTGGGGGAGACCTAAGGAAGAAGTTGATGGATTGATGGAATTATTAGTAAACACATTAAAAAAAGAGATTAATTCGTTGCACGAAAATCAGGTTAGACTGAAGACAATAGGAGATATTGGTCATTTGCCTCAGGCATGTCAGGATAACTTGTCAGATGCCATTGAGGCGACTAAAAATAATAGTGGTTTAACTTTAATTTTAGCCTTAAGCTATAGTGGAAGATGGGAGATTGTGGAGGCGACTAAATTGATTGGAAAAGAAATTAAGGAAGGCAAAATGCAACTTGAGGATATTAATGAAGCAGTATTCTCAAAATTTTTGAAAACTTCAGGTATACCTGATCCTGAGCTATTAATAAGAACGAGCGGTGAGATGAGAATAAGCAATTTTTTACTTTGGCAAATTGCTTATACCGAGCTGGTGGTAACCGAAACACTATGGCCGGATTTTAGGAGAGAACATCTATATGAAGCAATTTGTGCTTATCAGTCAAGGGATAGAAGATTTGGGAAAGTAATGGAACGAACTGTGTAAACTGATGAGAGGATTTTTACCGCTTGCATTTTTGCTTGTATTTTTTTCTGTAGACATCAGCTTTGCTCAATTTAGAAGAAGTCGAGATCAAGAATCCACTTTAGGCAATTCGCTGAACTATGCCAATCCTGTTGAATATACAATAGGGGGGATTGAGGTGACAGGATTGAATATTCTTGATAAGAGTGCTATGATTTCCCTCACTGGCCTTAAGGTGGGCGATAAAGTAAAGTTGCCAGGAGAAAAGATTTCTGGAGCTATCAGGAAATTATGGAAGCACGGATTGGTTGGAGATGCTACGATATTGGTTGATCGAATTGAAGGATCCAATGTATTCCTCACCATTGAGTTGGCTGAAAGACCACGGCTAAATGATTTTTATTTTACAGGTATCAGCCGGTCTCGTCAGTCTGCGCTTAAGGAGGATTTAACCCTTATTCGAGGTAAGATTGTGAATGACGCCATGATTCGCAACACGGAACTTTCTGTCAAAAAATTCTTTTTCAAAAAAGGTTTTCTGAACACAGAGGTAAAAGTGGTTCAAGAGTCGGATACGCTGAACAGAGGTGGCGTAAAGATCAGGATAGACATTGATCTCAACTCCAAGGTAAGAGTACATGATGTAATATTTACAGGCAATAAGGAAATGGCATCGGGTAAACTTCGGAAGAAGCTGAAGAAAACGAAAGAACACGCCCGGATCACTTTGCACAGAGCAATCCTCAAGAGTTTGATTGGATTGAACACGAAACGATTTCTTTCAGAAAAAGATTCAATTGAAAGTTGGATACGTGCTAAGGAATTTCTCAGTGATAATGTTAAGCTGAATATTTTTGCGTCATCCAAATTTATCATGTCAGAATTTGAGGAGGATAAAGTGAAACTAATAGAGTTTTACAATTCTCAAGGTTATCGCGATGCAGAAGTGGTGAGTGACACCATTATTAAATACTCCAAAAATCGAATAGATGTTAAGCTCAATATTTTTGAGGGCAGGAAGTATTACTTCAGGGACATCAAATGGACAGGCAATTACATCTATTCTGCTGAGGTGCTAAACCGCATTCTGGATATTCAAAAAGGAGACGTTTACAATAAGGAATTAATTGATAAGAAAACGAATTTCAATCCAAAAGGACCGGATATAAGCGGACTATATATGGATGACGGATATCTCTTCTTCCGTGTTACACCCATTGAAGTAGCAGTGGAAGGGGATTCCATTGACATTGAAATGAGAATATTTGAAGGCGAGCAGGCTACCATTAAAAATGTATGGATTGCTGGTAATGAAAGAACAAGTGAGCATGTTATTCGCAGAGAACTGAGTACAGTTCCAGGTCAAAAGTTCAGAAGATCGGATATTATTCGCACGCAACAATTATTGTCGCAAATGGGATTTTTCAATCCGCAGAAAATATCTCAAGATATTCAACCTAACCCTGCAGATGGAACCGTTGATGTCGGGTGGAAAGTAGAAGAGCAGTCCAATGACCAAATCCAACTCTCTGGTGGCTGGGGTGGTGCATTCGGATTTGTGGGTACAGTTGGACTAACGTTTAATAATTTTTCAGTTAGGAATATTCCTCAATTCAAAAAGTGGAGACCATTACCGGTAGGTGATGGACAACGTTTGTCTATCAGCGCCCAAGCCAATGGTGCTTCCTATCAAAGCTATAATTTTTCATTTACCGAGCCTTGGTTGGGAGGTCGCAAGCCAAATTCGTTCACCGTATCATTAAATAGCTCTGTATCCCGTTTACCTACGGCAGGCTATGAAATCAGCGATGCGGTTTCTTTAAGGCAAAGAGGAATCACCATTGGCCTCGGAAGAAGACTGGAGTGGCCTGATAATTATTTTTCACTAAGCAACTCACTTTCATTCTTAGTGTACCAATACAAAGGCAACTATTTTCAATCTACTGTGTTACCCGATGAAGGAAAGACCTATAGTATTAAGCTGGAAACAAACCTAGCCAGAAACAGCATTGACAATCCGATGTATCCAACACAAGGGTCTACTATTTCATTAAGTGCTGCACTTACACCACCGTGGTCTAAACTTCGTGGGTCTAGTTATTTGTTGGATACAGAAAAGCAATTTCAGTGGATAGAAATGCACAAATGGATGTTTGATGCAAAATTCTATATTAAACTTTTGGGAAGTTCGAAGCCTGAAGGGCGAAGCCTGGTTCTTGAGACCAAGGCACACTTTGGATTCATTGGACAATATGATAAGTCACTTACACCAAGTCCATTTGAAAGATTCTTGTTAGGGGGAGATGGTCTGGCTGGGGGATTCAATTCATATGTGCTTGGTCAAGATATTATCGGATTAAGAGGGTATGAAAATAACCTGATTACTCCTCCGTTTTATGCATTGAGATCATCGACTTCGCTAGCTGGAAAAATTGAAGGGGGTATTGTTTATGATAAATTTGGATTAGAGTTGAGATACCCTGTCACTCTTGGTCAGGCAGCTACCATCTATGGACTTATATTCGCTGAAGGAGGTAATAACTGGAACAATTATTTAGAGTTTAATCCGTTTCAGATTTACAAGTCCGCAGGGTTTGGGGCCAAGATATTTATGCCGGCCTTTGGACTTATAGGATTGAATTGGGCTTATGGTTTTGATACTTTGCCTGGCGCAACGCAACGCAGTGGGGCACAGTTCCATTTTACTATAGGCCAACAAATAAGATAAGAATGCGATCATTTTTCCTTCTTTTAGGGCTTTTCGTTTCCGGCCTGAATTTTGCAAATGCTCAGAAGTTCGGGTACATCGACTCCGATTTTATACTCAGCAAGATTCCTGATTATAAAAAAGCACAGGACGAGATAGACCGACTTTCTGCTGCGTGGCAGAAGGAAATAGAGGAGATGCAAACAGCTATAGAGGCGCAGTATAGTGCTTTTGAGGCTGAGCAAGTGTTACTAACAGAGGAAATGAGACAAGAGCGTAAAGCTGAGATTCATAAAAAAGAGGCAGAATTGAAAGAATACCAAAGAAAGGTATTTGGATTTGGAGGGTTGTTTTTTTTGAAAAAACAAGAATTGATTAAACCTTTGCAGGACAAGGTCTTTGAAGCAGTGGAGAAAGTGGCTAAGTCAAATCGGCTTACCATTATTTTTGATAAAGCTGGCGAGTTGGTTATGATTTATACCGATCCACGCCATGACTACACTGACTTTGTTTTGGAGGAACTGGGATTAGGTGATCCAAACGATCAGGTTAAATAAACTATATACAATTAATACAAATACGATGAGAAACTTTTTGATTTTAATCCTTTTTGGTTGCGTGAGCTTTTCTGTTCAAGCACAAGCGCCTGTTCAAAAAATAGGATATGCTGATTGGGATTATATTTTTAGCCAGCTTCCTGAGTACAAACAAATTGAAGCAGAACTCAAAACGCATGGAGATCAGCTTCAGAATCAGTTGCAGGCAAAATACAAGGACTACGAAACAAAGCTAAAAGCATATCAGGCTGGTGCAGCTACAATGGTAGATGCCATCAGAAGAGACAAGGAAACGGAATTGACTCAGTTGCAGGAGAACATCCAGAAGTTTCAGCAGGACGCACAGACTTCAATACAGAATAAACAGGATCAGTTAATGAATCCCGTTTTCGCTAAGGTGGGTAAGGCCATTGAAGATGTGGCGAAAGCCGAAGGCTATTCTTTTATCATCAATCCCCAATTAATTGGAGGTGGAGACATCCTACTTTACAGTGATGAGAAATATGATATATCAGACTTAGTACTCACCAAAATGGGAGTAACACCTAAGCCAGCCGCCAAAACAAACTAATTGAATAAATAGATTGAAAATGAAAACCCTGCCAATCGCAGGGTTTTTTTATTACTTTCCCGCATGCGCTCGCCTTTATTAAAGCCAGGTCAAACAGTGGGCATTGTGGTGCCAGCCAGAAAAGCGGATGAGCAACTCCTCCGAAAAGGATGCGAAGTTATTGAGTCCTGGGGGCTCAGGGTCCAATTTGGAGCGCATTGCTTCCATAACGACAACACATATCTGGCAGCCACTGACAGTGAACGGTTAATGGATTTTCAATCGATGATCGACAATCCGGAAATTGATGCCATCTTTTGCGCCAGGGGCGGTTATGGGACAACCCGCATTTTGGACCAGCTCAACTTTGAGTCATTTGTTGCTAAACCCAAGTGGATTGTTGGATTTAGCGATATAACCGCATTACACATTAAGTTACATCAATTGGGAATCGAAAGTATTCATGGGAGTATGCCAACTCAATTTTCAAACTCAGCTTATTCAGATTCAGTGGATAGTTTAAAAAAGATGCTTTTCAGTCCAGCTCAAAATGCAATTACAGTTCAAGCTGCCAAACCCAACCGAATTGGATCAGTTAAGGGAAATGTAATTGGTGGAAACTTATCATTGATAGTGGATTCACTGGGCACTTCCACGGAAATTAATACAAGCGGAAAAATCTTAGTGGTTGAGGAAGTAGATGAGCGACTTTATAAGATCGATCGGATGTTTACCCAGCTAAAAAGAGCTGGAAAATTAACTGATCTTGCTGGATTGATTGTAGGGCATTTCACAGATTTGGGCGATACAGAATTGCCATTTGGGCAATTGTATGAAGATATCATTCTGGATAAAATTTCTGCTCAATCTTTTCCAGTGGCCTTTGGATTTCCCATAGGTCATCAAGCACCTAACCTGGCCTGGCGTCATGGAGCAGTTGCTTCTTTAAATGTTTCTCTGGAAGGAGCTTTGCTAATGTTTGACTAACTCATTCTTTGTTGATTGACAAAATGACCTGCTTTAACGGCATTCTTATTCCAAGGGCATATTCAAATTGCATCGAGCCATCAGGAAGCGTTGACATTATGGGTGTAGTGTAAAGCAAAGAGTCTTTACCAATTTTCTGAATATTATCTGATAGTTTAATATTCTTTGCGGAAGTGTAGGCTTCAATTAGTTGTTGCTCGATGCTTAAAAGCAGAGAGTCACCAGGTGCCAGTGGGAAAATGGTTACGTGATAGTTTTTCTCCATCTCATTAATTTTTGTGTTATGAGTATCTGGTAATTCTTTTACTTCTGCTGCAATTAACCTTCCATATTGAAATGCTGCCTCCGTTATTTCCGCCTGAGAAATCTTCATAATTTCATTTGCCTTCATCCCTTCTTTAAGTTCCTTTTTTTGCTCCTCGGTCAAACTGGCTGTGCATGACATTAGAAAGAGAAAAAGCAAGAGTATCAAATGCCTCATAAAACGAAATTACAGATGTAAATTTAGGGCTAGCAGCTTCATGCTCAAACCTTTTAACCAAATAGGTGGGTGTCATTTCCAATTGCTAACTTTGCCCCGCATTTTACAACTATGGTAAGAAAACTTGAGGAAATAAAGCAGCGATTTGATGAGATAGGTCAATTGTTGATGCAGCCCGATCTGGTAAAGGACCAGAAGAAGTTTACCCAATTGAGTAAAGAATACAGTGATCTTGAAAAAGTGGTAATTAAGTACAATAGGTATTTAGGCATCCTGGGAGATTTGAAACATGCCAAGGAAGTACTCGAAAAGGAGAAGGATGCTGAGTTGAGGGAGTTAGCCAAAATGGAATTAGAGGAGCTGGCCCCAAAAAAAGACTCGATCGAGGCGGAGTTGAAAGCGCAATTGATGCCCAAAGACCCCAATGACTCAAAGAATGCAGTATTAGAGATCAGGGCAGGTACCGGTGGTGACGAGGCAGCCATCTTTGCTGGCGATTTGTATCGCATGTATCTCAGGTATTGTGACGAAAAGGGTTTGAAATTGACCGTATTGGATGTAACCGAAGGAACAGCTGGTGGATATAAAGAGGTAATAAGCGCGATAGAAGGAGAAGGTGCTTACGGATTGTTAAAGTATGAGTCCGGTGTTCATCGCGTGCAACGCGTACCCGACACTGAGCAACAAGGAAGAGTACACACGTCTGCAGCTTCAGTGGTGGTATTGCCAGAAGCAGAGGAGGTTGACGTGGAAATCAACCCTGCTGACATTGAAGTGCAGACAGCCAGATCGAGTGGAGCGGGTGGACAAAATGTAAATAAGGTCGAGACTAAGGTTCAGATGACACACAAACCATCGGGGATTGTGGTCACCTGCCAGGTGGAGCGATCGCAGCATGGTAACCGTGAGCGTGCCATGCAAATTCTACGCACTAAGCTTTACGAGATGGAAGTAGAAAAGCAGGCAAAAGAAATTGGGGCGGCTCGAAAATCTCAAGTGAGAAGTGGTGATCGCTCTGAAAAAATTCGCACTTATAATTATCCGCAAAGCAGGGTGACCGATCACAGAATCGGATATACCCAATACAATCTACCTGCCGTTATGAATGGGGAAATTGATGAGTTTGTGGAAAGACTTAAAATAGCAGAGACAGCAGAAAAAATGACCGAGGCAAACTAATTTAATTTCCTTCGTCCGCTTCGTCTGCTTTCTTTATTTGTTCGTCAAGAATCTTGTCAATGATTTCCATTTGGCTTTCATCGATAGTCTGATCTACTTTGGCTTGCTTTTTCATGAAGCGAAACATCCTGTTCTTCTTTATTTCATAGGCGATGAAAACGGTATACGTTTTTGTCTTTTCATTGTAATACTTTTCCTGTCCCATTTTTCGCAGGTCGGCAATCTGTGTATTCATGACTTGCCTGACTAAACTCTGAAATTTGTCGGCTACATCGGCTGCCCGGTCGTTTTCGGTTTGACCCAAATACTGATCTGTTACCTGTTTCATGGTGGTATTTACCTGCCCGGCCAACTGCGCTTTGGCTGCTATGTCAGCCTTGCCAAGAGCAATGTTGTCTTGAGAACTCTCGCCTTTGCCAGTGCCCCTAAACCAACGATTATTCGACTCATAGGCGCTGCCCCTGAATGGCTCCCTTACCTTTTTGCCAAGTGGACTTGAAGCACAGGAAACAAGTAATGCCATGGAGAACAGAATAATAATATTGATGGATTTCATAGGTCATGAATTTATCATTTTAAAAGTACGAAAAATTATGCCAGACTGCCGGGAATGATCAACTGCCATCGAAAAGCCCATTTCCAAATTAATTGGAAATCATTGATTCCTGCTTTTTGCATGATAGAGGATAAATCATTGTAACTAAATGCCCTTAAAACTGACAATGGGGCATCGTATTTTACCATAGCTGATTTTGAAAAAACGGTGGTAAGCATTTTAATAGAATAATAGGCCAGCCAATGTCTGTGAAGATCATTAATCACCACACCTATCCGTGCCTGATTAATTAAATTTTTCAGTAGATCTACAAGGTCCTTGTTATTAAAATGATGTATAAAAAGTGTGGTAATGATGATGTCTGATTTTCTTCGGGCAAAATCTTCAGAGAAAACATTCTGAACAGAATAATTAATTTCGGGATAACCGCGGGTATTACTTTTGGCGAAATCAATAATATTTGGATTGGCATCGACGCCTGTAAGATTTAATTTCAATTTATTTTGTCGCCCCCATTCTGCAATCTCTTTAAGCATATCACCACGGCCACATCCCAAATCAAGTATTGAAATTTCATCTAAGTCTATCTTATTGATTAATTGTTTTATTCCTGCTATGGTTACTTGACTGCCCCCCAGCCACCTATTGATAACTTCAAGTTCTTTTAATGTTTGATTTACCGCCTCCCCTTTACAATCAAGGTCATCCATTATTTCTATTTGATTGGACCTCTGAGAAAAGTGCGTAATCATTTAGCTGTTTTTTATGGTAAGTATCAAGCTTTCAAGTGTGAGCCCTGGACCGAACCCAAAGCTTAATATCTTTTTATCATTGTCTGAACCATTAAGCTTCTTCCAAATTTCGGACAAAACAAAAACAACTGTGGGGGAAGACATATTCCCGAAGTGCTTTAACACATGATAGGCAAATCGATTATCATCTCTAGTCAACTCAAGTTCAGCCTCGATGGCTTCTAATATCTTCTTGCCTCCGGGGTGTATAGCAAAATAGGAGATATCACTTAAGTTGACTTGATTTGCAGCCAGTAAGGCTGACGTCAATTTTCCAATCCCGTTTCTGATTAAGTCCGGAACGTAAGTTGATAGTTTCATCTCAAATCCTTGATCTCCAATTGTCCATGCCATGTCAGCTTCACCATCTGGTACAAGATCGCAGAAAAATGATCCTATTTCCAGGTTCATACCTATTCTCATTTTGGGCTCTACAATCATAGCAGCCGAACCATCGGCAAAAAGGGCATTGGCCAACTTATTATCATCTGTATTCTCTTTTTGAAAATGAATACTGCACAACTCGGTACAAACTACTAATACGCGATGTGTGTCATCCTGCTTACAAAAGGAATCGGCCAATCGCAACGCATTGAATGCTGCGTAACAACCCATAAAATTAATGCATGTACGCTGAACTGTAGACTTTAACTTAAAGATGCGTTGAAGTTCTATATCCAATCCAGGCGCAAACATACCCGTGCAACTAACCACAATCAAATGGGTAATGTTTTTCAAGTCAAAATCAGGAATTGCTGATGTGCAATTGTAGACAGCTGATTTGCTAATATGTACAGATTCTTTTCTAAATAGATTTAGCCTTTCACTTGTAGTTGGAAAGGGGTCTAAATTATCTGAATTAGCATAAAAATTAAAATGTTTTGATGATCCATAATCTGACAAAACGGAATGTCTTGATTCGATGCCACTGGCGCGATAGAGCACCTTCAATCGATCGGCTTCTTCTGTGGAAAGATTCATTGCCCGAATCATAAAATCCGCAATCTGAGTTTGAGTAAACTTGTGTGGAGGGTTTGCAGTACCTATTGACGTGATGTAGCTCATTGATCAATTTAAATCAAAATAACCTATCTTGGTCAAAATAGTTCAAAGAATGCTTTCGCGGAGTACGCTGCTTCATTTAAGAATACCATTTTCATTTTTTCTGATGCCTGTATTTTTTTTTGCGTTGGGCAACTCCCCCAATTTTACAGAGAAGGGTATCGTGTGGACGTTTTTTATTGTGCACTTCCTTCTTTATCCGGCCAGCAATGGGTTTAACAGTTATTTTGATAAAGATGAAAAAAGTATCGGAGGGTTAAAGAACCCGCCACCCGTGAAAAAGGAACTTTATTATGTTGTCCTGGCCCTTGACTTGGCAGCCATACTGCTTGCGCTTAAGATTAGCTTTATCTTATCGTTCATGGTATTGATTTACGGGCTCGTTTCTAAAGCGTATAGTCATCCTTCTGTTCGATTAAAGAAATATCCAATATTGGGTTGGCTAACAACGGGCTTTTTTCAAGGATTCTTTTCCTTTTTAATGTGCTATGAAGGAATTAATGCCTTAGGTATTGAGGGCTTACTAAAACCTCAGCTATTGGTTCCTGCTATCTTAACCAGTCTTATGCTTTGGGGTAATTACCCCATGACACAGATTTACCAGCATGATGAGGACGAAAAGCATGGCGACAAAACACTGAGTATCGTTCTCGGAATCAAGGGTACTTTTATTTTCACAGCATTGGTTTTTTCACTGGCAACGGCTGGATTTGTAACCTATTTCATTCACTACTTTAAAACAGATTATGCCATTCATTTCGTTTTAGCGTTATCTCCTGTTTTGATCTATTTCCTGATATGGTTTTATCAGGTTGTAAGGGATTCATCAAGAGCCAGCTATGGCCGCACTATGTGGTTAAATTTTATTTCCGCTTTTTGCCTGAATGGATTCTTTATCTACTTTTTCCTGGATTCAACTCAGGTGATGGAAGCAATAAAATCCGGATTTTGAATTTTAAAACGGCCCGCCATGGGTTTTCGAAACCAGGTAGTTCCCGATAGGTTTTACGTTTTTAGCTAAAGATACAGCAAGGTTTGACATGGTTTCCGATCCAAAAAGATTTTGGAGTATTCGCCCTATCCAAAGTCTTCTTTCAAATTGATGTGACCACTGATCTTGGTATGATGCTTCTAATGTCGTTCTGGAAATTTGGTCGCCACAGAACTGAATGAGCAAATCACTGAGTATTTTTGAAGAGTGAATAGCCATGGCCATCCCATTACCACACAAAGGAGTGATCATTCCTGCTGCATCTCCACTCATTAAGATATGATTTTCTACTGGCTGTTTAGTTTCAAATGAGATTTCGTTAATGGTTTCCGGTTGATCGAAAAGAAATCTCGCATGTTGAAAAATATTTTTTAGAAATGGATTTTGATAAAGTACCTTTTCCTCCATTTGTTTAATGTTGCCTGCGTTTTTCAAGTTGTTTCTATGCGTGAGATAACACAGATTAACAACACCACCTTCGACTTCGCTGACACCACAATAGCCATTCTGAAAATTATGAAGTGAAATTAATCCTTGAGGATGATCATATTTGATATGATATTTGACACCAACATAAGGAGATCTTTTTGTAAAAAAAGACCTTTCCATTTTCATATCAATCTTTGAGCGTTTGCCAAATGCTCCTACTACGATATCCGTTTCAAACTCATCAAATTGACTTCGAAGGATAAAATGGTCTTCCAGGAATTTTATATCAGTAATTTCCTTTTCCTGATGAATAATTACGCCTTCAGCTTGAGCAATTGTGGCTAGCCACTGATCGAAGGCATACCGGCTCACACCAAACCCCCCCAGATCCAAAGGCAGGTGAGCAGCTTTACCGCTAGTTGATGTGAGTTGAAACCGATTAATGAATGACGGTTTTAGCGCTTCAGGATAGAGCTTCATTGAGCGTAAGAAGGGAACGGTCTCATTTGAAATATATTCACCACAAACCCGATGGAATGGGAACTTTCTTTTTTCGAATAGCACTACGGGTACACTAGCCCTTGCCAACTGAATAGAAGTGACTAGTCCGGCAAGACCTCCCCCAATAATTGTTACTTTTTTCAATCCTTTTTTGTTTAAAACATCAATGTGGAAAATATGTTGATAATACGGGGATACTTTTCGGGTTTTTAGCGTTTATAAATGCAACGGAGGTAGGTTACCGATCTTTCGAAAGTTAGATATAATAGTGTCTTAATAGTTGGTTATGGCAACAGAAGTGAAGAGAAAACAGGTTTATGAAAACCTGAATGTGTTGCTGGTTGGAAATAATCCAATTGAGTTAAGTCGGATTTTTGATACTATTTGTGACGTTCCCGGACGGAAAATATTAACTGAAATCGCTTTCGATATTAAAACCATCCTAGAGCGTCTTTCTAAATTTCAGCCTAACTATATTCTGATTGATGACAACATTGGCAAACCGGAGTTAAAAAATGCCGTAAAATTGTTGGGCAAGGATAAAAAGACCAAAAACATTCCCATAGCTATTTTAAAGAATTCGAATTACGAGGAGGTTTTTAGTGTTGGGGTAATGGATTACATTTTAAAAGAGAATATTAATGGCCAATCCCTATTTACGGCACTTACTAATTCATTAAAATTCAGAAAGACTCAACTGTATTTGTATAAGGCGATGAAGAGACGAAAAGACCAAATTAGAAAGTTGGCTTATTAGATTAGATTTGATTGATTAGACGAAATTCAATTCTTTGTCTTTTTCCCTTGCGTTCAATTAGTAGCGAAACTTTTTTCCCTTCTTTCTTATTGAAAAAACCATTAACCTGATTGAGCTCAATTCGATTGAGCATAAACCCATTTACCGCGACGATAATATCCCCAATCATTACACCGGATTGTTCCGCTGGGGAGCCTTTTCGTAATTCCGAGACTTCATAAGTTCTTAATTGTGAGCCTTTGGC
>DATCZR010000307.1:0-2891 GCA_036525835.1 Cyclobacteriaceae bacterium | reverse complement strand
ATTGTTGAGCCACCACGGTGTGTACACATGCATGCCACCCACACCATCTTCATTGTAGCGTTTTCTTCCTGCCAACTTGGGGAGGAAACCGCCCATGGAGGCACCTGTACTGTCGTGGAGATATTTTCCAACCATGTTGCTTGAGTTGGCCAATCCATTTGGATGCATGGTTGATTTTGAATTCAACAAAAGCCGTGCAGACTCACAAGCACTGGCCGCTAGAATTATTACCTTACCATTGATGAGGTACTCCTGCATGTCTTCTTTATTGACATAAGAAACTCCAGTTGGTTTGCCACTGCTATCGGTAACTACCTCTCTGGCCATGGCCATGGTTATTAGGTCTACGTTACCGGTTTCCAGAGCTGGATTTATTAGTACGGAAGAAGATGAAAAATCGCCATAGACAGTGCAGCCGCGATTACACTGTGAACAGAAGAAACACGCGCCTCTCTTTTTATTATCTGGAAGCGGCCTGGTTAAAATAGAAAGTCTTGAAGGGATGACAGGAATCTTTAACGAATTTCCAGCCTCCTTAATAAACATCTCATGAAGTCGTGGCTTTGGAGGTGGCAGGAAGATACCATCAGGTTCGTTGGGTAAGTTTTCAATCGAACCGAATACGCCCACCAGTCGGTCAAGTCGATCATAATAGGGAGCTACATCATTGTACCCAATGGGCCAATCATCTCCAAGGCCGTCAATGCTTTTGTGCTTAAAATCATTAGGACCAAAGCGCAAAGAAATTCTTCCCCAGTGGTTCGTCCTTCCGCCCAACATACGCGATCGCCACCATTCGAATTGGGTTCCATTTTTTTGTGTGTAGGGTTCACCTTCCAATGTCCAACCACCATACGATGCATCAAAATCTCCAAATGGTCTGAACTCTGTGCTTGCACCTCTCCGAGCGGATTCCCAAGGCCATTTTAGCTGGGTCACATTTTTGGTTGGGTCGTACATCGGTCCAGCCTCCAGCAAGGCGATTTTTAATCCTGCCTGGGATAGCATGTATGCCGCCATGCCACCTCCAGCACCAGAACCAATGATGACTGCATCGTAATTCTTGGGAGATTTCTTTATTTGCATTTGAAGATACTTTTGAAATGAATTGACTTAAATGTAATTGTTTATTTAGGGATTTGAAACAGTTGGGTAGAAGCGTAAAGTCAGATCAATCTTTTCATTCTCAGAAAATAAAATATAGAATGAATAGGAGGATGAGTAGAATAGCAATCCATTTAAAGCCCATGCTGTATTCTGCAAATTCGTAACCGCATATAGGACACACTTTGTCTTTGGAATTCACCTCCATAGCACATGATGGACATTCTTTTTTCTTCACGACAATGTTCTAACTTTAGTACAATAAATGTATGAAAAATGATGCGTAGCGTTATTCCCATAATTATTTTGTTTAGTGCTTTTGCATTTCAAAGCTGTACGAGAGCCAAGCAAAGTAAACCCGACTGGTGCAGCCAGGTGCCTAGAGTAGTAAATGAAAATCTCAAGCGCACCGATTTTTCTAATTATTGGTTTGAAGTTTATCAATTGGAAGACAATATTTATGCTATCTATGAGCCATATCAATGGCAGGAGGTCATTTCTTATTTAATTATTGGAAATGAATTTGCCTTATTGTTGGATACAGGCAATGGCATCGGAAATATTAAGCAGGTTGTTAATCAAATCACCTCATTACCTATCAGGGTGCTAAACACACATTCACACTACGATCATGTGGGTGGCAATTCTGATTTTGATTTCATTTATGGCATGGATACTGAATTCACTGAAATGCGCATGGAAGGACTGCCTCATGAGCGCGTGGCGGAGGAGGTTTCGCCTGAAGCCTTATGCAAGCCTTTGCCAGTTGGGGTAGACTCAGCCAAACATCACATACCCGCGTATGAAATTGACGAATATGTAGAAGAAGGGTATCAAATCAATCTTGGAAACCGATTGTTGGAAGTGATCAGTATTCCAGGGCATACACCTGATGCAATAGGATTATGGGATAAGAAGAATGGACTACTTTGGACTGGAGACACTTTCTATCAAGGCGCGATTTGGTTGTTTGCCAAGGAGACGAATATGAGTGATTACAAAAATTCGATCAAGAGGCTGGCTGATATTTCCAAATCACTGAAGCATTTGTTACCAGCACATAATTCACCCTGGGTTGACCCAGGATTGTTGGTAGAATTAGATGATGCGTTGACAAAAATTGAAAACGAGATCATAAAAGGGTTGGACTCAACCGATGGACGAGTCCATTACACATTCGAGAATTTCACGATTCTGATGAAGAAGAACTAGTTGAATCTTTTGCTCTCGACAAATTTTGTCATTCGTTCCATGGCTACTTCCAAATCTTTTTTTTGAAAGCAGGAATGGACTAATCTGAACTGACCTTTTTTTGAGTGCCCAAACCCGTTTCCGGGAGTAAGCAGAATCCCTGTTTCTTTATACAGCAATAACCAAAATTCACTTTCAGAATCCTGGCTTTGTTCTTTTAAGAATGCTGATAAATCCAACCAAACAAACAAGCTTCCTCTTGCCGGAGCGTATGGAACGTGGAGTTTTTTTAAAGTACTGATGACAGTTAAATAATTTTCTGTGAGCAGTTGTTGATTAGTTTGAATATATTTTTCGATAAAGTCATGATCACGGAGGATCAACTCAAAAATCCATTGGGTAAAGTTGGAAACCATGGAGGGTGCATTCAAATTATTATAAGCTTCCAAAAATGTTTTATTTAAAGAGTATACCATCCCAACCCGAAAACCAGACGCACCGAAATCTTTTGAAAGGGCATACCAGTGGTGGAGGTACTCACTTTGTTTTTGCTGCATTATGTTAATAAATGAATAAAAGGGAAGAGCCCGCTTATA
>DATCZR010000306.1:0-5521 GCA_036525835.1 Cyclobacteriaceae bacterium | reverse complement strand
CTGCTATTAACGGTGCATCGTATCCCCTGGCCTTCAATTCTGCTTTCGTAGGTCCTAAATTTTTGGCTTCTTTCAGACTGGGTGCCGTAATTCTTACGTACTCGCAGCCCGCATCGATCATTCGGATCGCCTGCGCAACTGATCCAGCCGTATCCATCGTGTCAACGGTGGTCATGGATTGAATGCGAATTGGGTTATCTCCCCCCATAGGCACCTTACCAATGTTGACAACTCTGGTCTTTCGCCTTTTATAGGCTGTCAGGCTATTACAATATGTCTTATTTTGAATAAGTTGAGAATCCACCACCTATCGATTTACGCAAAGTTAACCCCAATTGGCGATTATTGTTTAGCGTCCAGCGGCTAAATGTCGCCCAGTTGAGGGCGTATAATCAGCTCTTCCACAACACTTTGCGGTGAAAGGGAATAGGCCCCAAAAATAGCATCTGCTACATCTTCGGGCTTCATGAAACGGGACCTTGGCAGGTCCGAATTGGCCCAACTGTCAGTAAGTGTGGCCCCGGCTATTATCGCAGTCACCCTAATGCCAAATTGTTTTGTCTCTTCCCTAAGGACTTTTGAAAAACCCAAGAGAGCAAATTTGGATATGGAATAAGATCCTCCATTTGGGTAGGCAAACAGGCTAGCCACGGAACAAATATTAAAAACATAGCCGGCTTTTGCGTTCTTCATTGATCCAATCAAGGCACGGGTCAGGTGATAGGCGCTATAGAGGTTAGTTTCGATCATTTTTTCCAGTGCACCCTCCCGCTCTTCAGTGATCAATCCAGGCTCAAAATAACCCGCATTATTTACCAGCACATTTATGGGTCGCTCAAGAGCTAGCACCACTTTGGCGAAGCCTTCAACTGCAGCTCGATCACTCAAATCTGCAGCATGATATTGGAGTTTAACTTTGTATTTATTTTCAACCTCTTCCTTGAGTACCTTCAAATCTTTTTCGCTCCTTGCACAGGTAAAAACATCAAAATGGTCTGCTGCAAATTTCTCAATAATGGCTCTCCCTATCCCTTTGGTACCCCCTGTTACAATAATCAGTTTATTCATACTTCCAACTCAACAATCTTTTTTTAAAACGTTGATTTTAAGCTAATTCTAACAACCTAGAACCTAGATAAATTATTTTATCTTTGAGCAAGATAGCCATTTAATGAGGTTTAAATGAAGGAATTCGGCAAGTACTTACTCTTTTTAGGCACCCTGGTTGTCAGAAGAGAAACATTTAAAACCTATTATAAACTAATTCTGGAAGAGTGCATTTTAGTGGGTGTCAATTCTATTTTGCTGGTTGCCTTGGTGGCTTCATTTATGGGAGCCGTAACAACGGTACAAACGGCCTACAACATGGTAAGCCCCCTTATTCCAAAATTTATTATCTCTCAGGTAGTAAGAGAAATGACCATATTGGAGTTGGCTCCAACCATTATTGCCATCATATATGCTGGTAAGGTGGGAAGCAGCATGGCTGGAAATCTCGGAACCATGCGCATCACCGAGCAAATTGATGCCCTTGAGGTTATGGGAATTAATTCAGCTTCCTACCTGGTGCTGCCCAAGGTTATTGCTTCTTTAATCATGTATCCCATGCTCGTCATTCTCGCGGGAGTTTGTGCGTTGGTTGGAGGCTACATCGTGGGATCACTTACGGGAATAATTACACCAACTGATTATATCTATGGGATAAGATTTGTGTTCAACGAATACATGATCACTTTTGCGTTGATTAAATCCTTTGTTTTTGCTTTCATGATTTCAACCATTTCCTGCTTTAAAGGCTATTACACAATTGGAGGCGCATTGGAAGTCGGAATTTCAAGCACTGCAGCAGTAACGACCAGCGTGATGGCCGTATTAATTGGAGATTACTTATTGGCCCAATTACTCTTATGATTGAAATTCAAAACATATCAAAGTCATTTGGGGAAAAAAAAATATTACACCACATCAGCGGGGTGTTTGATAAGGGTAAAACCAATCTAATCATAGGGGCGAGCGGTACAGGTAAGAGTGTTTTACTCAAATGCATCGTGGGATTAGTTCATCCAGATACTGGAACCGTTTTTTATGACGGTCGCAATTTCACCGATGCAGATAAAGAAATGAAGTCCGAAATCAGAAGGGAAATTGGAATGCTCTTTCAGGGAGGCGCCTTGTTTGACTCAAAATCGGTTGAAGAAAATGTGATGTTTCCATTGGATATTTTAACAAAGATGGAGCCCTCAGAGAAAATTGATCGGGTAAATTTTTGTTTGAAGCGCGTTGGACTTGAAAATGTAAATGACAAGATGCCCTCTGAGATTTCAGGTGGTATGAAAAAAAGAGTAGGAATCGCCCGGGCCATTGTCAACAACCCAAACTATCTTTTTTGTGACGAACCCAATTCAGGTTTGGATCCTCAAACTGCCATATTGATAGATGAGCTTATCAAAGAAATCACTGAAGAATTTGACATCACTACAGTAGTGGTTACACACGATATGAATTCAGTGATGGGAATAGGCGAACAAATCCTGTTTATGTTCCAGGGGGAAAAGTTATGGGAGGGATCGAACAAAAAAATATTGAATTCAGGCGTAAAACAGTTAGATGACTTTGTATTTACGAATAAGGTGATGCAAGCCCTAAAAGATACAAAGTCTTAGCATTACTCGATTGTTGGAATCTCGATATAGAAAGTAGTACCTTCTCCGTCTGTTGTTTCAAATTTAATTGACCCTCCATTTTGTTCAATACCTTGTTTGGCAATCGCCAATCCCAAACCTGAGCCTGATTTCTTGGTACTAAAGTGAGGCATAAATACTTTGTCGCGAAGTTCCTGGTCTATACCTAAGCCGTCATCCTTAAAGCTAACGACACAACGACCAGCCACCTCGCTTATTTTTACTTGTATATTAATGATTTTACCACTTGTGCCCGATTGCAAAGCATTTAATATAATATTACTAAACACCCTGCTCAAAAGTTGTTCATCCCCCATGATATAAATAGGTGAATCTCGTATTTCCAGTTTAATGCTACCTTCTTGATAATCCGAATGCAAATCGATCACTTGCTTTACAAGTGTGGTTACTTCAATTCTTTGTAGAATAGGAGCAGGCATACGCGCAAAGGCACTAAATGAAGCGGCAATGTCATTCAAAATCTCTACTTGCTGTAATAAGGTTTGCAATGATTTCTTCACCCTATCCTTTGCCATTCCATCTGTTAACATGGCATGTTCCAGTTGTTGAAGCGTAAGCTTCATAGGAGTCAGTGGATTCTTGATCTCATGCGCCACTTGCTTGGCTATTTCCCGCCATGCAGATTCCTTTTGGATACGAGAAAGTTCAATTTTACTTTGCTCCAGATTGTCGAGCATGCGGTTGTATTCATTCACCATCAGTCCTATCTCGTCATTGGCATTCCATATCAAAGGCTTATTGGATGTAGTAAGTGACGTCCTTCTTAAAGTTTTAGTAATAAACTGAAGCGGAAAGGTAAGCCATCGCACGGCAAAAAAAGAAAGCACTAAAAAGAGTATAAACACGACACAAAAAATAGTCATGATATTAGCTACTACATTGATTTGCGTCCTTTCTAAAGAGTAGGCTGATTCAAAAAAGGGAAGGCTAAGGATTCCGAGCAAAGTGCCAGACTCCGGTGATCGAAGTGCAAAGTAAGAGCTGTTATAGGTCAATGAAGCAATCTTTTCATTGTTTATAAACGACTGCTCATTTTCATTTACTATCGCTTTGTATGCTGCGCGATCCATTAATGCAGGCAGAATCCTATCCTCATAAATCAGTGGCTGACTAGAGGTCAGCAATTTCCCGGACGGTAAGAATATAGAGGCATCTACATTGGCCAATTTGGCCAATTCAATTAGTTGATTTTCAAGATCCGAAATATTTTGGTTGGAGGTGTCAAAATAAGCATCAATAAGGGGCGTTAAGCGTTCCCCCAAAAGCTTAGATTTTTCTACGTACTCTTCTTTTAACTGTGTCTCCGCGGACCTGCTGATCAATCCCAAGGTAGTGATGCTCACAAGAAAAAGTGGGAGTATAAAGGCGGTATATATATAAAGTTGTATTCGTGCGGAATAATTGAGTTGACTTCCGTGATACATGGTAATCGCACCGTAAATCAGCAGGCCAACTAGAATCAAATTGAGTCCAATGGTAAAGAAGAAGGAAAAATTGGTAATTACCCCAAATAACTGATAATCCGGAGAAGACACAATGGTAAAATTTCCCTGCTCATCTTGAACCCCAATATGGATATAGCCGTTCTTAGATAATCCCTGCGATAGCAGGCGAGAGTCAGAAAGCCAGGTGTTAGAAAAACTCCTCTCATAATTATAATCACCAAAACTGCTATTCACTTTTCCATCGCCATAAAACGCGTAGCTAAAGTCACGATTTTTAAAGTATTGAATAAATCGATCATCAAGCAGCAATTCAGGAAATACATTCCGAGGTATAATTCTTTTGAGTGAAAGATCAAGTACCACATACCCCGTCACCATTCCAAAGCGATTCACTGGTATAACCACCAAATATTGCTTAGATGATTCAGGCGTAGCATTTTTCAAAAAATAAACACCTTCATAATTAGTCCTGGTGGCTTTTTGTTGAAAATTGCTGATCAACTCTTTGAATCCTAAAGCTGTAGCGTTATCATAAGACTCTCCACTTGAGTTGAATAAATAAATTTGAATGTCATACCTATCAAAATAAGCATTGAGATAAACTTGCTTCACCTTTTGCCTGATAGGTGTTTTACTAAGGAAAGGACTTCCCAATCTGCTCTGTATGAATGGATCTGATGCAATTCGATTGACTCCTTCTCCCAATAAATATTCTCCGAGAAAATCTCTGTCAATCAAAAAAGAATTTGCAAAACGAAATTGAGCGTCAATTTTATCCTCAATAATAAATCGCTTCACCGAAAATGTCCCTTGAACGGAGTAGGCAATGATAGCCACAAAAAAATACAAAAAGGTGATATAGGATATCCGCCATAGGTATTTATTGAGTCGGAGTAAACTAATCAACATCAGGTAGAATACTGAAACCAACCCGCTGATCCAATAATCTCTTTGGATCAGGTATGAGAATAACAAAAAAATAAGTAAGGCAATCAGGACATGTATGCCAAATACAACATTATTTCCTTTAATTAACCCGGTAACCATTCTACCAAGAACATGTACTAGCATGAAACTAGTTACACAGCCTACAATAATGGAGAGATATGAAACAATTCTTATGCTGCTAAATACTAGCGTTCTTGATATATCAAGAGGTATGGCAGAATTATGAAAAATGGTTTCAATAAAAAGGAATGGATAGACAATGGAAAGAAAACACAAAACCATGATTAATAAAGAAGTTACCCGGCGTGATCTCTTTGGCAGGCGAAAAATCACTCTTAAAGAATTAAACCGGTAATAATTAAAAAATAGATAGGCTATAGGAATAGCTACCGTTAGTGCATTGATAAAAAGATCTCCTATAGAACG
>DATCZR010000305.1:0-9947 GCA_036525835.1 Cyclobacteriaceae bacterium | reverse complement strand
TGACCGCACAATCAAGGATTCAATTATCAGTCTTAACCGGGCAAGAGTTTACTGTTCGATTAGATTAGCCAGTGTCTGTGAGGGATCATCAGCCACATAGATGCGGGAGTGCAATAGCATGAATCCTACTATGCCGGTAATCGCCAACATCAGATACCATAACCCTGTGATGCGGGCGGTGCCTATCAAACCCTTTTGCTGCTCATACATGATACGATGCTTTATTATGGAAAGACTTTGCTATCACACAAAAGCTACACATGCTGGAGAAAAAACTAAATATATCATTGTTTAGGCTAAAATAAAATGGCCCTGTGTCCAGCGGCATGACTTAAATCATTTCATACAGCATCAAAATGACTAACTTCCTTATGTATGAAACTCGCTTATATCGCCACCTATCCGCCACGCGAATGTGGAATTGCCACCTTCACCAGGAATCTCCTTGGTTCAATGAAAGTCAAAACAGTAATTACCAAAAAGGAACCCGAGGTTTTTGTTGTAGCCATGAATGATCACAAGCAGCTATATGACTATCCGGAAGAAGTAAAACTAATCATACATCAGGAGCAGCAGGCAGATTATCTCAAAGCCGCAACGTTTATCAACCTGAGCAGGGCCGACCTTTGTATACTGGAACATGAATTTGGAATTTTCGGAGGACAAAGTGGCATGTATATTCTTCCGCTGCTGCACGGGCTTGAAATTCCAATTATCGTAACCCTCCATACCGTGTTGAAAGAACCTTCCTACACCGAAAAGGAGGTGCTGAAAGAAGTGTGTAAAATCGCAAGTAAAATTGTGGTGATGAGTAACAAAGCCATTGAGTTTCTCACAACCATTTATGATGTTCCCAAGGAGAAAATCATTTTTATACCACATGGTGTTCCTGATATTCAGGTGGATGAAGTGGAATCCAAAAAAGATAAAAGATTTATAAATAAAAAACTATTACTAACCTTCGGTCTGATGGGACGTAATAAGGGAATTGAAACCGTAATTGAGGCATTGCCTAGGGTTATTCAAACCCACCCTGAGGTCGTATACATGGTTGTTGGCAAAACCCACCCCAACGTACTCCGGCATTCGGGTGAAGAATACCGAAATTACTTGCATCGGTTAATAAAAAACCTCAAGCTGGAAGAGCATGTCCTATTCCTTAATGAATTCGTTGATCAAAAAGATCTCTTTAAATACCTGGCTGCCACTGATGTTTACATCACCCCTTATACAAATGAGGCGCAAATTACCAGTGGGGCACTGGCCTATGCCCTGGGTGTTGGCTGTGCCGTAATTTCAACTCCTTTCTGGCATGCTAATGAGCTGCTGACGGAAGGCAGAGGTCGGCTCTTTAGGTTTAGAAATTCCGATGAACTGGCTTCCATTCTGCTGGAATTATTTGAAAACCCCGCACTATTGAGCGCCATGCAGGATAAAGCGTATGCTTATGGCAAAGAAATTTCCTGGCCCAAGATTGGGAAAAAATATTTAGCCTTGGCTGAAAGTGTTATGGCTGAGCCTCCAAGGGTGGTGAAAAGCAAAAAGGCGATTGTAGATCCACTGTCGCTTCCACCTTTTTCTCTGGCTCACATCAAGCGATTAACAGACGATACCGGAATCATCCAGCATGCCAAGTTTGGCATTCCAAACCTAAAAGAAGGATATTCGCTGGATGACAATGCAAGGGCGCTAATTATGGTGCTCAAGGCCTATCGGCAAACCAAAGATCCATTAGCCCTCGAACTAATGCCCATCTATCTTAGCTACATTCATTACATGCAAAACAAGGATGGCACGTTCAGAAATTTTCTGAGTTTTAACCGAAATTTCCTGGATGAGGAAGGATCAGAAGACTCTTTCGGAAGAACCATCTGGGCACTGGGTTATTTACTTGGCAACGCACCAAACGATGCCTACTACCAAACGGGTAAGCTCATGTTTTTTAACGCCCTGCCCTGCTTTGATAAATTGAAATCCATACGGAGTGTGGCTAATGTAATGGTAGGTATAAGCTACTACCTCAAGCGCAATCCTGGTGATGAAACCATGAAAGAAAAACTTCAGGACTTTGGAAATAGACTCATCAGCCACTATGAATCCAATCACTCAGCAGGTTGGAAATGGTTTGAATCATTGTTGGCATATGACAATGGGATATTACCTCTTGCGCTTTTGCACGCAGCCGAAATTCTGGGAGATCAAAAGTTTCAACATGTCGCATTCGAAACCATGGAATTTCTTACCCAGAACACGATGAAGGATGGGCACTTATCCATTATTGGAAATGAGGGATGGTATCACAAGAATGGAGAACGCGCATTTTATGCGCAGCAACCCATCGATGCTATGGCGATGGTACTTATGTTTCAAAAGGCATTTCACATATCAAAGAATAAGGAATACCTAAACAAACTCTTCTCCTCCTTTATGTGGTTTTTGGGTGACAATGACCTGCGTATGAGTTTGTATGATTTTGAGACGAATGGCTGTTGTGATGGTTTTGAAATTGATGGCCTGAACAGAAATCAAGGAGCTGAGAGTTCGCTGGCTTATTTGATTTCTCACCTGACCGTGCTGCAAGCCCATGAGGAATACTACAAGTAGCTTGTATTATCCCTTTTTTATGGCGTCCAACAGTTCTGTTAAGTCGACTACCCCGTACGTTGAAGAATAGTCAGACACAGCATAGGGCAACACCAGGCTGTTGTTGTGAATGATTGAGCCGCACGAATAAACTACGTTTGGCACATAGCCTTCTCGTTCATCTTCGCGTGGCGACAGCAAGGGTTCGTCAAGCCGCCCAATTTCTTTAGAAGGATCATCCAGATCAAAAAGTGTAGCACCTAAACAATACCGCCTCATCGCACCCACGCCATGGGTAATTACCAACCAGCCCTCTTTGGTCCACAAAGGCGATCCGCAATTTCCAATTTGGGTATATTCCCACGGATAGCGTGGCTCCTGGATTATGAAAGGGTCATTCCAAACGGTGGGCCTTTCTGAATACATCAAATAGTTATTCATGCCATCAATTCTGGCCAGCATGGCATACTTTCCCTTTATCTTTTTAGGAAATAGGGCCAGGTTCTTATTTTGGGCTCCTGAGCCGTGGAGTGGCATTACACGAAACGTATAAAAATTATCTGTCGAAAGGAGTTTTGGTAAAATGGTATGGCCATTGTAAGCCGTGTAGGTGGCGTATATCATTTCTGATTTATCATCATCTTCGAATCGCACAAAGCGAGCGTCTTCAATGCCCCTGCTTTCGGAGTCAGATATCGGAAAAATGACACGTTCTGTAATGTCTGAATCGTGATTGAATTGAATATCATAAAATGAATCCGCCAGCCAGGTCATCTCATTGAGTGCCATTTTCCTCGCACTACTCACCGAATTTTCTTTCAGCACTTTTCCAACTGATTCTTTTAACGCATCGTACTCAAATTTATCTGGAAGATTTTCCATAATGCTGGTAGAGTACTTATCCGGGATATTCATTTCTGCCAGTTTATTTACAAAGCGCGATTTGTTATACATCTGCTTATGAACAATCTCGGCCTTGTCAATATAATCGCCCATCTTCATCATCTGAAGGTCATTGTTCTTATTCAGTATTCCCCTTCTGAAAACAATGGACGAGATATGACCTTCGCCTGTGGCACGGAATGAAACGATAACCCTCTTTTCACCCTTCTCCAGATGTAACTGATCAAAGTCTTCAACAATGGAAGGGTTAAAGAATGCCGCAGCCTCAATCGCATATTCCATAGTGCAGTAAGAGCCAATAAGCATCCTTCTTTCTTCGGATAGACTATTGTAGTCTATTTGCATGCTTTCAATTATGCCTTGGATATTGGCGCAATGTTTGAAAAAAATGCGTGATATATTTCTATGGCGACTGGCGAATTCACGTAGCGTATGCTCCAAAACAATATTGACATTCTTATCATCCAATGCCATGAGCCGGTTTACCATTTGTCTCGTTCGTTCTTCGCCATTCATAAAGTACCGGGCCACTACCCTGCTGGAGTCGGGGTTGAATCGTATGTTTTTTCGAGTTACTGCAACACGCATAAAATTCTAGTCTTTATTTATTTGGGGACAAGTCAAATGTAACTAAAAAAAATGGCGCAAATACCAAAGGTTTATCCTTGACTTTGCAGCGGAGGAACCCTCAATTTGAACAATTCTAGCTCACTTTACAGAGTCAACCTGATATACTGCCTATGACACCTTTTGTATTTACCTCAATCTCAGAAGTTGCAGTATTTCGCGGATTGAAAATTCAGCACCGCAGATAAATTGATCACTGGCCCCGTAGTAAATGGTGATTATATCTCCTTGTACCAGATGGCCATTTGTAAATATAACATTGCCAAAGAAACCGTTTATCTCACAATCAGCTATCGGTTCCATAATGGGCTCCTCACTTCTCGCTATAACTTGTGAAGGATCTTGCAGGTCGAGTAGCAAAGCCCCCAAACAATATCTGTTGTTTCCATCAGCGCCATGGTAAATCTGCAGCCAGCCTTCAGGCGTTTTGATTGGGGATGCACCCGCGCCTATCCGTTTACTATCCCACTTTAAGCTTCGCGTAGTTGCAATGCATCGGTGATTTCCCCAGTGAAGCAGGTCGTGTGATTCGGCAATCCATATGTAATTACCTCCCAACTCAGGACTACTGGGACGGTGCAAAGCAAAATATTTATTGTTGATCTTTTCAGTGAAAATGGCACAGTCCTTATTATGGGGTGGGAAGATCATTCCTTTTCTGTCAAAGTTTTTCCAATCCCTTGTTTGAATCAAACCTACTCCAACACCTGCGGGCGATACCATCGTGTAGGTCAAGTTAAAGGTTTCGTCCATTTCAGTTACACGGCAGTCTTCAATACCAAAGGATTCCAATGGGCCCTTGCCGAAAATAGGTTTGTATTGGGCTGGCTCCTGAAATATTCTTCCGCCTTCACTGCATACCAAGCGAAGGTGTGATAACGTAGTCAGGTACTCTATTCCTCCGTAACTGATCACCCTCGGATCGGCAAAGACAAGGTTTGGATCGTTCTTATTAAACCTTAGGATTTCTATTTCTTCATTATCACGGTGAATCGGGAGGCTAACCTGACCTTCTTCTTGACAAGGGCGCTCGGCCACCCTCAGCAGCAGCCATATTTTATTCTCAAATCTAAACACTCCTGGATTGAGAAGGCCTTCGATATTCATACCCATGCTACTGGAAGAAATATCATGTGGCTTTAAGATAGGGTTTTCATTAAATCGCCTGGCAATGTCCATGCTTCAATATTAATTTAAAACCAATCGGGTTATTGAAGTTAATAAAGGATAGCGATAAAAATTAATTATATCTTATTTGTCGATTTACCTCGTATATAATAAGGCAAGTCTTGACCCTCTGGCTTCAGCTTCAGTTGAGATAAAATGTTTTTCAGCAACAATTACCTTTTCCTTCTGTCTGGATAGGTGGACAAGGAACGGACCCATAAGAGCAGTACACGCAACAATCTCCCTGCTTTGGCTTTAGCACCCGGTGGCAATGTTCACATTCGTAAAAAAACTGACAGGCATCTATGGGCATCTTTTCTTCTTTTTCATGGCCGCAATGAGGGCACATGATCGTGGATAGTAAAACACCTTCTTTATCCATGATTAACGTCTAATCTTTAGGTGCCTGTGACAAATGATTTCTTCGCTGCTTTTTAAAATCCCTACCATTTCTTTTCTACCAAATCTTTATCCGTTCTTCCTCGGGTTTGTAATTTTTGTCTCCGGGTTGTACATCAAACGCTTCATAGAACGGAGTAAAATTCATGAGCGGCCCATTGACACGCCACATGGCAGGTGAATGGGGATTGGTATTCACGTACGTGCGCATGTACTCATCGCGGGTCTTTACCCTCCAGATGCGGGCGACTGATAAAAAGAAACGTTGATCGGGCGTGAAGCCGTCAATTTTAGTATCACTTTGCCCCTGCTCGGTTAGCTTAAAAGCATCGTAGGCAATGGAAATGCCGCCATTGTCTGCCGTGTTTTCTCCTATTGTCATAGCTCCTTTGATGTGTAGACTGTCTAATACGGTGAATGTACTGTAGCGATCAATCAGCAATTGCGTCTTGGCCTTGAACTTCTCATTGTCTTCGTCCGTCCACCAGTTTTTTACGTTTCCATCTTTATCAAATTGCGAGCCCTGATCATCAAACGCATGCGTCAGTTCATGGCCGATGACCATGCCAATGCCTCCATAATTAATGGCATCATCGGCATACAAATCGAAATAAGGATATTGCAAAATACCTGCCGGGAACACGATCTCATTAAATGAAGGTCTGTAATAGGCGGTGACTGTGGATGGTGACGGGCCCCACTCGTGTCTGTAAGGAGGCTTGTTGAGTTTATCCAGTTGATACTGATAATCGTCCTTCGCCAGTGCCATTACGTTTTCAAAATACTGATCCCGTTTGATGGTCACATTATACTCCCGCCAGATATCAGGATAACCCAACTTCTTGGTAATGGCATTGAGTTTCTCTTTGGCTTTTGCCTTGGTACTGTCGCTCATCCAGTCCAGGTTACTGATTCTGTTTTCAAAAGCTTTAGTCAGGTTGTCCACCAACTCGCTTACGCGTTTTTTGTCATCTTCACCAAAATGTCTTTTGACATATATCTTTCCCAGGGTAAAGCCCATCTGGCGGTCTACGACCTGTGCTATTACCTGGGATCTTGGCTGCTCGCTTGCTTGGCCTGACAAGGCTTTCCGGTATTCAAAAGAGGCCTGTTCAAAAGGACGACTCAGGTAGGAACTATAATTGGACATGGTATTGGCTTTGAGGTACACCTTCCAATCATTGAGGGAAACAGATTGCAGCATCTCGTTGAGCTTATCGTAATAGGCAGGCTGTCGGATATCCAGCGTGTCGGTATCCATTCCCAGCTCTTGAAGCAGTGTGTTCCACCCAAAATTGGGTTGTGACATTTGAAGTTTGGTTACCGACATCATGTTGTAATTCTTCTGTACATCTCTTCGCTCTATCCTTGTTTTATGCGAAGTGGCCAGCTGCTGCTCTATGTTAAATACGAGTTCTGCTTTCCTTGTGGCCTCATCAGGGGCATCTCCTATGAGTTCAAATAAGGTGGCGATATAATCCTTGTAGGAATTTTGAATACCCAGCGTGGGCGCATCGGTTTTGAAGTAATAGTCGCGATCGGGCAAACCGATTCCCGCCTGACTGAAATGAGCAATGTTGATTGTACTGTTTTTATCGTCAGGAGAAATGTTAAATCTTAATATAGAATTGTCACCCAGTTTGCTTTCACCGGCTACAAAATGCATGAGTTCTGCTTTGCTTTTGATATCCTCAATTTTATCGAGCATGGGTTGCATGGGCTCATAACCGCGTAAGTTGATGGTAGCAGAGTCCATGCCTGAAGCATAGAAGTCCCCCACCTTTTGTTCATCGCTTCCCTGAGGATGGGTGCCGGCAGCAATTTCTTTCAGGATATTTTGCAACAATACTTTCTGTGGAATATTGAGAAAACTATAAGAACCTATCCCCGACTGGTCATCTGCAATTTTGACCTTGTCGTACCAGGTGCCATTCACGTACAAGAAGAAGTTGTCACCAGGTTTGATAGAGGAACTGAGCCCGGCCACGTCTACATATTTTCTGGCTGCTGGCTCCTGCTCAACGCATGAGGAGGCTGCGAGTGCAATGCTGACGAAAAGAAGTATTTTATTCATTGGAATTTGATGTTTACAAAAAGTTTTTAGAAACTCAATATCAATATTTATCAAGGTAAGGAAATATTAAAAACAGGAAGTAAATTATTCCTTTAGTGGTTTCGCGGGGACCTCAAGAATAGTGGATAACAAATAGCATATACGTCGATGATACCATCAGGCTAAAAATCCTTTCTTTTTACCATTCTGGCCATCCATAATGTTGGGGCAATAACCCAAATGCTGAGTACAGCAAAGCAGACTATAAATCCTCTGTTGGTACCAATGAACTTCTGGAAAAGTGCTCCTGTATAACCCATGAGTGCAGATATTTCCAATTTAAGCAAAATCATAATTCTGGATAAGTCAATCGGATTTAGTAAAGAAGCGATGAGCGCAAATTGATTTAGCGGATAGTCATCAAAGACGACAAGCAATATCATGAAAATACCATCATAGATCATGGCAAAAAATAACCAAAGTAGAATAGCATACCCAAAGCCTTTGATCTTATTGGTATTGTACAATCCGATAAGTACAGAAAGTGCAACAAAAATAAAGGTGAGGAAGGTGCCGGATAAGAGAAGGATAGCAAGTTGAGATCCGGCATCGGAATTCCAGACACCATAAATCAAGAAAGGAATTCCTAATCCAATGATAAGACTTAATGATAGCGAAATGGAAATACCCAGGTATTGTCCGACAAAAATAGTGCTCCGCTTGATGGGCAATGCCAGAAGCAATTCTGTAAACTCCCTGGAGTTGTAATGGTACATAATACCGAAAATCGTACCAATCATAGGCGTGAGCACTACGATAATATTCATTAGCGTAATGGTGGCCTTGGAGAGATCACTATTTAAGAAGAGCAAAACAAAACCCAGGGCAAAATAGAAAGCCAGATATACGTAGCTCCATCTGCTCCGCATCAAATCATAGAAACTGTATTTGAGTATCTTAATCATGGAGCAAGTATTGAGGCTATGGCATGTTCCAGATCTTTTTCATTTTGCTGCTTTTGAAGCGTTGCTATAGATCCATGAAACCGAACTTTACCTTCTAATAAAAAAATAATCTCCTGGGCAAGCTCTTGAACAAGCGGCATAATATGCGTGGTGATGATGATGATCTTACCCTTTCTCTTCTCCTCCTCTATAAGCTGCTTAAGTTTAATCAATGACAGTGGATCCAGTCCCGCAGTAGGTTCGTCCAGTATACATATTTCAGCGTCAAACATAAAAGCAAGCACAATATTCACTTTTTGCCGTGTACCTCCAGAAAGCTCTCCCAGTTTTTTATTCAGAAAACTGTCCAGTCCAAAGCGCGCAATCAGTTCCTTCTCTCTCCCACTATCATTCCTTATGTCACCAATCATTCTGATCAATTCATTCACCGTCAGATTATCGGGAAATCGGGCGATCTGTGGAAGATAAGCGATTTGTTTTCTGTAAGCATGGTGGTTAATCACAGATTTGGATTTCATTAGTACATCTCCCTGATCAGGAACTACCATACCCAGTATGATCTTCAGCAACGTGGTCTTGCCCGATCCATTGGGACCTAGAATAGCAAAGACGCCTCCATTATTGATTGAAAAACTCACTCCCTCCAATACCAACAACCGGCCGAAACGCTTATGGATATCGCGGACTTCAATCATATGGAAAGGGATATATAGTCGGAGATGCATCCATTAGGTTGTCCGGAGTGAAAACCGGTGATACCCGTTCAGAAAAATTGATAATATCTACGAACAGGCTGCGCATTAATACGATGGTTTCAGGTGTATTATGTACAATGTAGGAAAACAATTTAACCGGCCGATATGGCACATCTCCTATTCCATCCCTGTCAAGGTCATACCCTGCATAATCGCCCCAGTAGTTTCCATTGAATGTGTTATCATTTATTCTGGAGTTATAAGATACGTCAAACGTATTGCTGATAAAGTTATTCCTGAATATGTGATTGGCATAGCAACCGCCTGAAACTTTAATTCCCCAACCATTTTGCTTAAAAAGATTATCGGAATAGTTGATCCTGGTGGTTCCATCAATAAAAATAGCAATAGTATTTTCAATGAATTCATTATGAACTACTTCAGCATCGTAAATTTCCTTTAGCAGCAATCCATAAGAAGCAGTGCCCCAATTATTGATAAACTTATTTTCCCGCATTTGTATGAACTTGGAGAACAGAACGGCCACTCCTGCCC
>DATCZR010000304.1:0-9807 GCA_036525835.1 Cyclobacteriaceae bacterium | reverse complement strand
GACGAATGATGATGTGGCGGCGGGTTTGAAAGAAGCGTTGATCAAAGGAATCTCAAATGGTTCTGATATGGCATCACAGCTTGATGGTTATTTCAAAAATGAGGCCATCAAAATTCTTTTCCCTCCAGACGTAAAACGTGTAGAGGAGAAGTTAAGACAAATTGGCCTTGGAAATGAAGTGGATAAGTTTGTAATGACCTTGAATCGAGGTGCTGAAGATGCGGCTAAAGAAGCAAAGCCCATTTTTATTTCTGCGGTCCGATCGATGACCATAGAAGATGCCTGGGGCATTCTGAAAGGTGAGCAAGATGCAGCCACTCAATATTTAAAAAGAACGACCTCTGCTCAGCTTAAAGAAAAGTTTAGTCCTGTTATTCAAAATTCGTTGGACAAAGTCAATGCAACCAAGTACTATGGAGACCTGGTAGGGACCTACAACAAAATACCTTTTGTCGACAAGGCGAATCCTGACTTGAATGACTACGCGACTGACAAAGCCATTGAGGGATTATTTGTGATGGTAGCCAAGGAAGAAAAAGACATCAGGCAAAATCCCATGGCACGTACAACTGATTTGCTAAAGCGAGTTTTTGGAGCTCAATAAAGATTAAAGATTAATTATGGGTTTATTTAAGAAACACGAGGAAATTATTTTTGAAGCAATCAAAGCGCTTCACGAGCGCACCTTTTTTTCTGCTTATCCGGAGCATCCTTCAGCTATTTATGGAGAGACTGCCGATGCTGACGGGCAAGCCAAATTTAGGGCTAGCCTTGGAAAGAAATTTGAAGAACTAAATCAGTCTAACCCGGAAGGATGGGAAGGACAGGAGGAGTCTCCTTATCAACAGGATGCATTGAGTATTTCGTACCCTACATTTTCAACTGCGATATTAATTGAGCGATCAAAACAAGCATTTCATCAATGGAGAAAGGTGTCCCCTCAAGAGAGAGCAGGAATTTTGGTTGAGTCTTTGGAAAGGGTAAAAGCAAGATTTTTCGAAGTAGCTTATGCCACTATGCACACTACTGGTCAGGGTTACATGATGGCTTTTCAGGCTTCCGGTCCTCATGCGGCTGATCGGGCGCTAGAGGCCATAGCGGCAGGCTATGAAGAGCTGCAACGTTTTCCCAGCTCAGCGCTATGGGATAAACCAATGGGAAAGTACCATTTGAAAATCAATAAGGAGTGGCGAGCCATGCCAAAAGGCATCTCGTTGGTTATTGGATGCTCCACATTCCCAACCTGGAATTCAGTAACTGGAATTTTCGGAAGTTTGATTACCGGAAATTCCGTGATTGTGAAACCGCATCCAGGTGCCATTTTACCTATTGCCATCTTTGTGGCAGAGATTCAAAAAGTATTGGTTGAGAATAAGTTGGATCCCAATATTTGTCAACTGGCGGTGGACACTTTTGATAAAATGATAACCAAGGAATTGGCTGAACACGCAGCCGTGAAACTGATTGACTATACGGGCAACTCAGCTTTTGGCAATTACCTGGAAGCATTACAGGGTAAAACAGTATTCACCGAAAAGACTGGTGTAAATTCGGTTATCATGGATTCTGTTGAGGATGTTGATAAAGCTGTAGCCAACCTTAGCTTTTCCGTAAACCTCTATAGTGGCCAGATGTGTACGGCTCCTCAAAATTTTTATGTGCCTGAGGGTGGGATTAAATCACCCAACGGAGTAGTTACATTTGATGAATTTGCTCAAAAATTTGTAGATAGCATCAATGGCTTGGTTGACAATCCAAAAGCTGGTCCTTTTGTATTGGGAGCGGTGCAAAACAAAAAGACATGTGAACGGGTGCTGGAGGCAGAAAAATTGCCGGGTAAGGTTTGGTTGAAGTCAAGAACGTTTGAAAATCCAATGTTTAAAAAAGCACGAGTGGTTACGCCAGTCGTAGTAGAAGTGGATGCTTCCAAGACAGACATCTTTAGTAAAGAACTGTTTGGGCCAATAGCCTTGTTGATTAAAACCAAGGATACACATGAATCGATAGCACTGGCAAAAGAAATGGCCATTGAGCATGGTGCGATATCTTGCGGTGCTTATACCACTGACGAAACGGTAAAAGAAAAAATTGCTGATGAAATGGCACTGGCCGCCACGCCTGTCTCTTTCAACCTGACGGGCGGCATTTACATGAACCAGAACGCAGCCTTTTCCGACTTTCATGTGACGGGTGGGAATCCTTCCGGCAATGCTTCCTTCACCAACCCTGAGTACGTAACCAAACGGTTTACCTGGGTGGGACATAGAGAGCCGGTGAAGGGGTAAGTAAGATGCCGGATATATTCCTGACCAAACCGGATGATGTTTTCAATTACCACCAACTGTTGAAGAAGTTCTTTGCCGGATGAAATAAAGCACCCCCTAATCTCCTAATGACTATTCCCTTACTTGTCTATCCCTATTTTATTCCACTCGTTGAGGTGTGATTCAATCCAACCGATCCATCTTTCATACACATCCATCGAACGAACCGGGTCAGCAGGAAAATGATCAGGACCAGGGTAGGCGATGAATTTTGTTTCAACGCCATTGTCGCGCAAGGCACCGAACAGTTTATAGGATCCCGTCACCGTCACACGGGAGTCGGCCGTCTTCGACATGATCAGCGTAGGCGCTTTGATCTTGCTGAAATGCCAGATGGGTGAATTCTTATATGCCCACTCCAGATTGCTTTCACTCGCATAGGGAGATTCAACAATCGCGTGGCGCCTCATCCTGTTCAGGTCGTTCAGGCTGTACATGTCCGTGAAGTCTACCGGTGCTGCGCCTACCACGGCAGCCTTCCATACTTCCGGGTAGCGGCCAATCAACCACGATGACATCCAACCTCCGTAAGACCACCCTGATACCACCACCTGGTTGTTGTCTACATAGGCTCGTGACTTCAACGCATTGACGCCTGTAATCACATCGTGTCCGGGTCCTTCACTTGGATCTTTGGCGATGGCACTTTGAAACGCATTGCCCAGGTTGTTGCTGCCACGGTAGTTGGGTTCAAATACGATCCAGCCTTTGGCTGCTAGTGCCTGCGGTAAATTGCTGAAGCCCAGTAGTGACGATGCCGTTGGCCCACCATGTATATAGAGGACCAACGGATATTTCTTCTCCGGAAAAAAGTCAGGAGGAAAGGTGATCACCCCGTTGGGCTCCAGGCCATCCTTGCTGGTCCAGCTGAACATCTCCTGGCGTCCAAGCTTCAGTTCATGCACAAAATTGTTAAAGCCGGTAAGCAAAATCGGATCACTGACCAGTGTAGGTTTATGGTATATTTCTATCGCGCGGTCTGCGGTCATGCCGCTGAGTACCATGTTGCCTTTCTTTGTCACGCTTACATCTGAGATGCGCAGCAGCGGACCCACGTTCACTTTCGTAAATTTCCCTTGCTTGACGTGCCAAAGGCCACTGCTGCTTTGGTCAGGGCCGCTCAACAACATACTTCCATCTTCCAGCCAGGTAATATCATAGACCTGCCGGTCGAACGTTTCAGTCATGTTGGTGATCACGCCCCCTTTCAACTCCACGCGGTGCCAGTCTGAAATGTTGGCGGCCACACCATTGCGCGGGTAGGTAAACCATACCTGCTGATTGCCGGGGGCAATGCGCGGTGTACTCTCATTGTCTTTGTTGCCAGTGGCAGGTTTCAATTCTTTGGTGGCAGGGGAGTAGAGAAAATTCTTACTGAAGTCTGAGCTACCCGAATGAGGCGTAGTATATTGGGTAAAGGCAAGTATCTTGCTGTCACCCGACCAACTCAGTGAAGAAGTACTCAATCCGGTGCTGGTGGTGCCTTCCTTGTTCACACGCTGAGCTGTGCCGACTTCTTCGGTCACATACAAATGCGAGGGCATTGGCGCACGGGTGAAGAACATATCATTGTCACCCACCTCAAAAACATCGTTGTATGAATTTGTAACAGTCGGTTTTTCTTCTTTCGCCAGGTAAGCCAGCCACTTTTCATCGGGACTGTAGGCAAAGCGCATCACGCCTGTAGCACTTTTGGTAATCACTTTGGTTTCACCTGTTTTGAGATTCAATACCTGTACCTGCCTGCCTGTGATGGTGTATGCGATCAATGCAACGTCGTCCTTGTTTAACCAGGCCGGAGAGCTGATGTCTGACAAGTCGGTGCCCACGACCTGTTGTTCTTTGGTGGTAAGGTTCAATACAACCAGGGCCCTGTCGTAGTTATTATTTTCCAAATTTCTGCGGGAAGTCATGAACAGCGCCCTGGATCCGTCTGGTGAAATCTCCAGATTGCTGATGTTGACCATGCGATTGATGTCTTCCATGCGAAAGCGATCCTGCTGGGCTATAGCCCCCAAGATCGGTATCAACCATAAGATGAGCATTGAAGTGGGCAGGCTGATGCGAGTGAGATAGATGTTCATGCAAAGTGTTTTTATGAAAGTATAAAATCGCGTGTGCAAATCATAGCCTTAGTTGGGGACTTGGCAGTCAGCGCTTACTCGCGGAGAGAGGGTGGAGGGTGGATATCCCCCGTGTTGGTTCGTGAGGACACGAACCTTGGAGTAGGAGGAAGCGCTAGTTAAGGGGAAGCTGTGATTTGGAAATCTTCAACATCTTATTGAGCGCATTTACGCTTTTAAGTCGAGTAGATTCTTTTATATGAATTTCTGGATTCTCACCTCTTAAGCAGGCCTTCAGCTTTTCCATTGTGTTCATCTTCATGTAAGGACACTCACTACACGCGCAGGTATTATCTTCAAATGATGGCGCAGCAATTAAAAGCTTATCGGGCACCTCTTTTTGCATTTGATATAATATGCCTGCCTCAGTAGCTACAATGTACTGCTGTTTATTGTCTTTTTTTACAAAATCGATCATCCCTTTGGTAGAACCGATATAAGCAGCGATTCTCAAGATATGCGGTTGTGACTCCGGATGCGCTATGAATTTAGCTTTGGGATAATTTTCGTGTAGTTTCAGAATTTTATCGATCGAAAAGTTTTCATGGACCAGGCAACTGCCTTGCCATAGAATCAAATTCTTACCAGTTTGTTCGATTAGGTAATTGCCCAGGTTGATGTCAGGCGCGAAAATAATGGGCTTATCCGATTTTATGGAGTTGATTATTTTGATAGCATTAGACGACGTGCAAACAAAATCACTCATCGCTTTTATCTCCGCACTACAATTGATGTAAGTCACAATAGGCGATTCAGGATAGTTTTCAATGAATTTCTTAAAATCAGATGGTGGACAGGAATCAGCCAAGGAACAACCTGCACCTATGTCCGGAAGCAAAACTTTACGGGATGGATTGAGAATCTTTGCAGTTTCAGCCATGAAGTAAACCCCGCAAACTACGATAATATCTGCCCTGGAATTGGCGGCATATTGAGCCATCTGCAGACTATCACCTACCATATCCGCCACTTCCTGGATTTCAGGCACTTGATAATAATGAGCTATGATGATGGCGTTCTTCTTCTCCTTTAATTCCAGGATGGAGTCTGCGATTGCCTGGGTGTCACAGGTATTCATAACTATAGGTATTCTCCAAAATCATCTTTACTCTTGCGCTGCCTCCCCATAATTTATTCTGATAATAAATTTACTGAATAAGCATGTAAAAGCCTTCCATAGTTGTGATTAGCTACCGCGAATCCTAAGGGAAAAGAGAACAGAAAACAGGCCAGACTGATGAAAGATCCTGCTCAATGTTACAACATCCTTTTTACCCTTCTCCATACCAGTCAATCTTCCTGCTGAAATACATGATCAGCCCCGTAATGATGAACAGTCCCAAACTTCCAATAAGGAGTGAAAGGTCCTGTTGAATGATGATCACAAAGATGAATGTGTAAGAAAGAAATACGATGACGGAAAACAGGTATACGTATTTGCTCCTCGGCATAAATGAGATGGAATAAAAAGTAAGCAGTGCCACGGTGAGCGCGGTAGCCATCCAATAAGCCACATTGTAGCCAAAGAATTCAGACAAGCTGATTAACAACGTGTAGTAGATAATCAGTGCGGCCCCAATTAAAATGTACTGGAAGGGATGTATGCGAACCTTGGAAATGATCTCCACGAGAAACAGCGAGACAAAGGTGAGCACTATAATCAGTATGCTGTACTTGGAAGATCGAATGCTTTTCTGATACTGATCAACAGGAATCAAAAGTTTTACACCAAAGGTGGAGTTGGCCAACTCCATGTCCTGACCGGTCCAGGCCTGGTCAAAGGCCCGATTGAAATGCAGTACCTTCCAGTCAGCACTGAAATTGTTTTCAGTTACTTCCCGGTTGGTAGGTAAAAACTCACCATCAAAGCTTGGATTGCCCCAGGCACCGGACAGCTGAACGTCTGTTGTCTTTCCGATGGGAACAAAACTCAGTTTGCTGCTGCCTTTCAGATCAAGGTCGAGCGTGAAGGCGGATTCGAAGTCTTCCTTGGCTGACCAGTTAAGCCTTGCCTTAATTCCGTTTTTTGACAGTACAGGTGTTTCAATGATTTCTTCATTACGGGATGCGACTTCACTGAATTTTGGAATCGAAAAGCCAATGTTGTTGGAAGGTTCTGTCGCCAGTTTTGCATTACCCACACTCAGCTGTGGTGCAGTGTTGATCCCCTTCAAGTCAGAAATGCTGTTGACCACATACGCTTCGTTCCACTTCACCCGACTTTCATCGATGTTCAGCTTTTTAAAATCAGGATTGGCAAAAGTGGCCTGGATGGAAAACGTAGCATTGTACACGGCCACATCAAAAATGCCGCGGTGCAGCGTTTCAGGATTTACTTTCCCGGAGACATGTAGCGTTTCCGGAAGGAAGTAAGCGTTCACGATGGTCTCTTTCGTCTGGACCTCGTTGTTCGGGAATTTATATTCTTCCAGATGTCCATAGGGAATCACCAGCACCGGACCCGATACGGTCTGGCTTGCTGACCACTTCCTGGCCACCTCGAGGGTAACCTCATCAGCGCGCTGTTGCCTTTCCCTCATCAGTTCCTGAATCAACGCGCTGGGGATAAGGAGGATGAGGGTAAGAAATCCGATGGACCCCAACTTTACGGTAATGGAGGCTTTGAGCCAGGAATTGAATCGGTCCAGCAAATTGAGTTGATTGTTTGTTTCCATGTTGTCGTATGTTTAGAAAGCACTTTTAATTACAAAGTGAATAAATAAAAAAATTATTTTTGTTGTTTGATCAATGCCTCCATGGCTTCCAGGTGCTTTTGAAAAGCATTTCTTCCTTTGGCCGTGGACTTATATTTGGTGTTCGGCTTCCTGTCAACAAACGACTTGTTGATAGAAATGTATTTCTCTCGTTCCAGGGTCTTTAGGTTAGACGCCAGGTTTCCATCGGTTACGTTCAGCAACTCCTTGAGCGAGTTGTAATCGTAGTCGTCATTGGAAATGAGTACCGACATGATTTGCAGCCGGACCCTATTCTCTAAATACTTATCGAGGTTGTCGAACGGATTTTTCACCTGTCGTAGCGATAATGCATGATGCCACCATATACAATATGCAACAGGCCAAATCCTATTGCCCAAAACACAAGCCCGAAGCCCGGCAATATTGAAGAAAGTAAACCCAAAGCAATTTCACTTAACCCAAGGTAGCGAACCTCCCGGTAGGTAAACTGGCTGGCACTAATCAAGGCAAGTCCGTAAAAGATCAAAGTAGCGGATGAAAATAAGATGTAGTATCCCTGAGCAATCATGACGATGGTAAACAGACCACCGGTTGCCAAAGGAATACTCATGTTAATGAGCAATAGCTGGCTTGGCTTATTCCAGATACTCACGCCCAGTTTCTTTGCTTTTTGCTGACTCAACAAAAAGGCAGTGATCAATGAAAGGACCAACACTGCACTCGCGGTCATGATCAGCTTAGTCAATAGGGCTGAATCTGCTCCCATGTAGAGGCTGAATCCATAAGGAGAGTCGGGATAGTAAATCAATGTATAGGCATATGCGGCTCCCGCCAGGGCAAACACGCCTGCTAAAATGCCGGATAGACCGCTTAAGGACATGAACTTGGCCGAACGCTCTATCGTGGAACGAATGGCCGCCAGGTCACTTTCATAGCCAGCTGTATTCTTCATAATAAAAGTACTTTGAAATACAAAGTTAGTAAACGAAATGAGATAAGAAAGGTTTGGGAATAAAAGTTTCTGTTTCAAAGGAGGTCATCTCGAAGTGGCGATTCAATGCAACCAATCGGGCTCTCAGGTCGTCTTTAATAATGACAATTAAACTTTAATGGAATGAAATATCTCCTTCTCTTTTTACTCGGTACCAATATTGCATTTGCACAAGGAATTGGGATTCCTTCAAAAACAGGCGGCATTGGATTTGGCAACTTACCCACTTTCACTGGAGTACGATTCAACTACGCGGACAAGCATGTTGAAAAGATCAACGGAATTAATGTTACCCTCTGGAAAACCAAAAATGAGGACGACCAAACCGGGTCTGCCAACGGATTATCGATCGGCCTTCCTTTGACTTATGGTACAGCAGACAAAAGCGGAATTCAGTTGGGACTATTAGCGGCAGGAGCAACTCGTGATATCAAGGGCATAAGTATAGGAGGGTTGGCTACCGGGGCAGGTGGATCAGCCAAG
This sequence comes from Cyclobacteriaceae bacterium, assembly GCA_036525835.1. GTDB lineage: Bacteria > Bacteroidota > Bacteroidia > Cytophagales > Cyclobacteriaceae > ELB16-189. The sequence goes on along the minus strand of DATCZR010000304.1, from coordinate 1,190 downwards.
GGTGTGAATGTAGGTGGATTGGGTGTTGGAGCAGGAGAAAACTTATCCGGAATCAACATTGGCGGATTGGGAGTTGGTGCCGGTGATGATATTTCCGGACTTAACCTGGCCTTGTTGGGTGTTGGAGCTGGTAATCGTTTGAGAGGGATATCATTGGGTGGATTAGGTGTTGGATCCGGAGACGACATTGTGGGTATCACTGTAGGTGGACTGGGCGTGGGAGCTGGTGAGAATTTATCCGGCATCACTTTCGGAGGTTTAGGCGTAGGCGCAGCTGAAAAAGTACGCGGCATTACCGTTGGGGGAATTGGAGTGGGTGCGGGTGAGGAACTCAACGGGTTAAGTTTTGCGGTAGTTGGAATTGGAGCACCCATGATCAAGGGAATTGCCGTAGCCTCTTCAGTGGGCGCAAAAGATTCCAAAGCAATCGTGATTGCACCGGCTTATTTTCAATCAGGGGAGAAAGATTACAGCGATGACGCTGATTCAGACAATGGAACCATGAAGGGAGTAGCGATCAGTGCTTTCAATCACATCAGGGGAACACAAAAAGGTGTGGCCATTGGAATATTTAATTACGCCAGAAAGCAAAAAGGATTTCAAATAGGACTACTCAATTATGTGAAGGACAATCCGAGAGGGTTGAGGCTATTGCCTTTTTTCAATTTTCATTTGAAAAAGAAAACAGATACAAACTAGAAGTTAATTGAAGAACCATAGCTTAATGGCCATGGCAATTACAGCCACGACCAGAATACGCTTGATCCACATTTCGCCAGCACCCACGGACCATCTGCTTGCGTACCAGCCGCCCAGGCCCTGGCCCACAGCCAGTGTCAACCCAATGGTCCACACAATTTTATCTTGAAGCGCAAAAATGACAACCGCTGCTCCGGTATACAAAATGGCAGCAAATACTTTGATGTAATTGATTTTGATCAAACTGAAATTGTTAACATGCCTCAGCATGGCAATAACTAAGAATCCTATTCCTGCCTGAAGGAAGCCTCCATAGATGCCAAGGAAGAAAAATAAAATGGTGCCCAATACCTGATTGGAGGTTGACAGTTTTTCCTCACCGTTATTTTTGTTGGAAGAGCGAGACATTACAATGGACAAACCAACTGCGATCATTACACCGGCCAAAATTCTGTTGAATACCAAATCAGAAATATCTGTCGCCAGGTAGG
>DATCZR010000303.1:0-6967 GCA_036525835.1 Cyclobacteriaceae bacterium | reverse complement strand
AGCCATTTCAGTTGATGTGGAGCCAGAAGATTTGGCAATAAGTGCAGACAAGAATATGATCGAACAAGTGATCATTAACTTGCTAAAGAATGCTATGCAGGCCTTCTCCATTCAGGAGGAAAAACACATTGAACTCAAAGCTTATTTAGACGAAAAAACCAGACCGGTAATTTCAATAAAAGATAACGGCGATGGCATAGACCCTGAGGCACTAGAGCGCATTTTTGTTCCTTTCTTTTCCACCAAAAAAACCGGATCTGGTATCGGTCTAAGTTTATCAAAGCAGATCATGCGACAACATGAAGGAAGAATAAGTGTAAAGTCGCAATTGGGAGAGGGAACAGAGTTTATACTTAGGTTCTAACACCTCGAAAATCCCGTTATATTTTCTAGATTTGCAGCTATTAATGATCCAACCATGGCTGATATTCAAAAAAAGGTTACCAAGATACTTGTTGAGAAGCTGGGAATCCTTGAATCGGAGATAACACCAGACGCTAACTTTGTCAAAGATCTGGGCATTGACTCTCTTGACTACGCAGAGTTGGTGATGGAATTTGAGCAAACTTTTGACATTAAAATTCCCGATGATGATGCAGAAAAGCTTCAGACAATCAGTCAGGCTGTCAAATACATAGAGTCAAAATTATAAGTGCTCTTCGCTGGCATCCGTGAGCTCAAAATAGCTTCCCAGTCTTTTCATTACTGCTGCATTTGACTTCAGAAAAGGTTCTGAAACTTCAGGAGTAGCCAATTGGGAGAAACCCCATCCACACTTTTCCTGATCCCAAAAGACAAGGTATTTTTCGGAATAAATCAGTAAAACATCCATGTCATATATCTCTTCCTGCTCCTTGTCAAATAATCCGGTAAATTGCAAAAGGACATGATCCTTTCTAAACAGCTCACCTTTATTGCAATCAATGCTATTCAGCCGCATCAAAAGTTTTTCTTCATTATTCCATGCCTTAAATTTTATCTTCCTGGGAACAAAATGATCCATATCCAAAATTGTATTTGTTAACTTACCAACTGTTTTTGGTATTTCCAATGAGCGATAGCAACGAAGTTTTGTTCGTAATCAATCGATATTCCGGCAAGAATTATCGTGAGGAGGTACAGGAAAAAATATTGACCTTTGGTCAAAGTAAAAATATTATACCTCTATGCCAGTTTACCAGAGAACCTGGCCATGCCACTGAGCTTGCAAAACAAGCTGTCGAAAAAAAATATCGAATGGTCTTTGCGGTAGGTGGAGATGGAACAGTTAATGAAGTGGCAAAAGGTTTATTATATACTAATATACCGCTTGGCATCATTCCAGTGGGATCGGGAAATGGCCTGGCAAGACACCTTCAAATTCCGCTGAACGTGGAACAGGCATTACATCTTATCAACCTTGAAAAAACAATGGTCATAGATACATTTACTGTCAATGGCAGATTCTCCACCAATGTATCCGGAATTGGATTTGACGGACACATCGCTGGTCTATTTGGACAAAATGGAAAAAGAGGATTCTTTAATTATGTAAAGCTTATAGTGTCTCATTTCAGGAAATTCAAAGAATTCGAATACGAATTGATCATAGACAAGGTGCATAGTAAAAATAAAGCATTTATCATTTCGTGTGCCAATGCATCGCAATTCGGAAACAATGCTATCATTGCTCCTCATGCTTCGCTCTGTGATCAAGTTTTGGATATATGCTTCGTCAATAAGATGTCACTGATTCCTGCCCTTACTTTTGTAATTCAATTATTTAAGGGAACAATCCATAAATCAAATCATGTAACCATTAAAAAAGCTAATGAAGTTGAACTAAGAACACAATCTCCGATCCCATACCATGTAGATGGTGAAGCAGCAGGATCAGCATCTCATTTTGTCGTCAAAATCGATCCAGCGTCTCTATTAGTTGCGATCCCCAAAAAGATTAATTCAATTTGATCATCCGCAAAAATATTCCCGAAAGCCAGTATGTAGTAGCTCTTTCTATCCACTTCTTTTGGCCTTATATCCCTGCTTAACTAAGATGTTCAATACTTTATCTCTTACATCACCTTGAATCAGGATATCCCCATCTTTAACAGATCCGCCAACTCCACATTTGGTTTTTAAGTCCTTAGTTAAGGCCTCTAAATCCTGAGATGCACCCACAAAACCCGTAACCAAGGTAACCTGTTTACCAGCGCGACCACTCTTGTCCAAACTGATTTTAAGTGATTGCTGACCTGGAGGTAAGGTGTGCTTGTCTTCGGATTGCCCCGTATCATATGAAAAATCATCATTGGTAGAATAAACGACTCCTTCTCTATTTTTCCACGAATTTAATCTCTTCTTACTCACAATTATTTAATTAATAAGTAGCACACAATAATCAGCAATATAGAAGAAACAATAGATAGATTAAACGGGAACTCAATACTGTTCCGAATAGTTACTCCAAGAATTGAAGCAACTAGCAGAATAACTATTATAAAAAAAAGTCCCGAATAAATGGCGGCTACACCTACGCTGTAAATATTATCTGGAGTTGCCACTGAAACGATTTTCTTAAACAATCCGCTTTGGTTAATCACAATTGATCTTGATTGCTTAAAATATTCTAAATCATTTTCATTTAGATAAATAACAGTTCCATTTTTTGTGATCAACTCGTCATGATCATAAATGGTACCGCCACCCCTACCCGTTCGATACATCCTATTTATTTCAGCAATTTCTTCTGTATAAATCGAACGAGGAAGGAAATAATCAACCCCTGCCAAAAAACACACTACCAACCCCGCCCAACAAGCCCATCTAAATTTGGGCAAGTGCTCTGCCATGAGTTCATTACTGGATTTCGATTCTACTCTTTGTGCATAGTATGCTCGCTGCCCGGATCGATAAGCAGGATCACGATGAGGCCTCGTATTAGGTGGTGCAAATGCAAGAGAAATATCATATTGCGCTCTCTTCTCAGAATTTTTAAGCACCTCATAGGCCAAACTTATTTCCTTGAACCTCTCCTCACTTTCTTTTGAATGATTTTTATCAGGATGAAACTGTACCGCAAGTCTCCTGTAAGAGCGCTTTACCTCCAATTGCGTAGCGCGCGGACTTATACCAAGTATTTGATAATAATCCTGCATAATTTATCCTTAAAAGTAAAGCCCGTTCATAACGGGCTTTACTTAAACATAATCTTGGTATAAATTAGTTCTTAGTCACAAAGGTAAGTACCGGCCGTTTGGCATGGCTTACCACTTCCTCCGCAATACTTCCTGCCAATACGTGGGCAAATCCAGTCCTACCGTGAGTGGCCATAGCAATCATATCTGCATTAACGCTATCAGCAAAATAAATGATGCCTTCCTCTTCGGTTATATCATTGTACACATTGATCGTATAGTTCTTCAGCCCCAATTTCTTGGCGTACTTTTCCATATAGTCTTTCGCCACACGGTCACGCTGAAAGTCACCTGGCGTATTCACACGTACCAAGTGAATTTTTGAATTGTACATGGCCTGTGCTGCTTTCACCACTTTAGAAAATTTCTCTTCATCCTTGGTCATAGCCGTCGCATAGACAATATTTTTAAAGTTGACTTTGTTAGGCTTTTTGTGAACAGATAATACAGGTACCTTCGAATGCCGAACTACTTTTTCGGTATTAGATCCAATGATCATTTCCTGAAGCCTGGAGTGTCCTTGGGTTCCCATTACGACCAAATCTACATTTTGCTCCGTAATAATAGTGTTCATTCCATGAAAGGCGTTTCCTAGCCGCATTACACCATCTAACTTTACGGATTTATACCTTGGTTCCATCACCAATTTTTCAAGCTGCTGTTTTGATTTTTCTAAAAGTTTAAGGGTATAGAGCCGATTTTCGAAGTTCTTCGCAGGAACTTCCCCAGACACGCGAAAAGACTCAGACCCTGGTTCCTCCACTACGTGCAGCGCAATAACCTCAGCGCCACCTTTTTTGGCTATTTCGCAGGCAACATCTAATGCAATTAATGAAGTTTTGGAGAAATCCGTTGGTACCAGTATTCGTTTCATTGTCAGTTATTTTAATTTTTTAAGGAAATAACACTCTTAGGATAAGCAAGCGCATTACCTCGGTTCAAAATCCTATGTATAGTAAAAGTAACCATTTCGATCAATAATAAAAATGACCTACTTGCATATTACTTCACCTTCAGCTTGCTCCTTTTGATCCATACTATCACTATGATGGCTGTGCGAAATCAAAGTACGACCAATCACCAGACTCCCAATGACAATCATCACAATGGTGCTAACTTTTCGATGGCTAAAATTGACATTCTTAAAGGATATCCCTATTAACCAAAGCAATCCAACCATTACTGGAATGGTGCCCGCACCAAATACGATCATGAACAAAAATCCATCTTTAAAACTGTCTAATGTAAAACAATAAGTGAGTGCTAGGTAAGTAAGTCCGCAGGGAAGTAATCCGTTAAGCATACCTAAAAAAAAGAGATTTCGATTCCCTTTGAGCAGCCGTCCGAATGCTCTTTTTATCCAGTTGGTGAACTGATAAACCCAGGGAGTCAGTATGGGAATACGCAATCCATTAATTGCCCCAAAACCAATTAATAACAAAATTACACCTAATAAATAGCCCAATAAATTTTGGTAATCCGCAAAGGGGAATACACTTCCTACAGCACCCGCAATAACCCCAAGGATACCATACATTAAAATTCTACCTAAATTGTAGATGACTTTATTTCCCGCAAACGGATTTTTGGCTGTAGCAGCCAACACCAATGGACCGCACATACCAGCACAATGCAAGCCGCCAGCAAAACCCATAAGAATGGCAGTTGTATACATTATAAGACAATTAACTTTTCATAATAATACTCCTTGCCATCCATACGCCATTGCATGCTGGCCCGATACAACCCCTCATGCCACACTTCAAGCGCGTAGGTTTGTATAGCCTTACCCTTTGGAGCAATTAAAAATTTTCTATCCAATTTGGCATCGGACGGACGAAGCAACCGGAGTTCTCCTTTTTCCACTTTATTAAAATCAGAGAAAGAAACAGTAAGCATGTTGCCATTGACAGTGAAGTCAGGTAGAGACTGCAAAGTTTTTGCATTTTGAATGTATTCCATTTTCTTTCCATGAACCAGTTCTTCTCGATAATAATCGTTAGAAACTAAATTGATGTCTTGCCTGACACAGATGAAAACCAGTGTGGCTATGAAGGAAGCAAACAACACAAACGAAATAATTATCCATTTACCGAAATTCATGCTTTTAGTTTTTAAATGACTTAATAGGTCCAATAAATCTCGCATTGGCAGTTTCTATTCTGTTTCCATTTTGATAGACACCTAGCACAACATTCATTTTCATTGAGTTAATTTCCTCTTCTGGGAGCTTAATCATGAACAACCCTTTTAAAATACCTTCACTTGGCACTACAATTTGAGGATCTCCAATTTTAAGTAAAGAAGCCGCGGAGGGAGATTCCACTTTCATCTCCAACAACACGTCATCAAATGTTTTATTCACAAATTCAATATTGTACACATTGGTTATCTGTCCGTCCTCCGTTTTAGAAAATAAAGTGCCAGGCGCTTTGAGAACTGTAGTCTCAATATCTGCCCGAGTACCTATAAAATAACCCAGCAAGCTTATTAATACCAGCAATACTACACCATACCCAGCTATTCTGGGAGTAAATAACTTCTGTACTCCATCCTTTATTGCGTTGTATGATGAATACCTAATTAACCCTCTTGGCTTTCCTATTTTTTCCATTACCTCGTCACAGGCATCTATGCAGGCTGTACAATTCACACATTCTAACTGAGTACCATTTCGGATGTCAATTCCAGTGGGACATACGTGCACGCACAGCATACAGTCAATACAATCTCCTTTGTTATGATCAGTGGTGGCCTGATCTTTCTTCAATTTTCCCCGTGGCTCTCCCCGAATCCAATCATAGGCAACCGCCAGTGAATCTTTAACTAACAATACGCCCTGAAGCCTTCCATAAGGACATACTGCTATACAAGCTTGTTCACGAAATAAGGCAAAGACCCCGTAAAAAGTTCCAGTAAACACCAGAAGACCAATGAATCCGGCCATGTGCACGGCTGGTGATTGACTAACAATTTTAATCACCTCGTCCAATCCCACCAAATAAGCCATTACCAGATGTGCGATGACTATTGCTATACTTAGAAATATGACTTGCTTCGAGATCTTCTTAAAAAGTTTAGAAGTACTCCACAGAGCAGAATTTAATTTTCGTTGTTCGTTAGCATCTCCTTCAATCCAATACTCAATTTTCCGAAACACCATTTCCATGAATAAGGTCTGTGGACACATCCAACCACACCAGATTCTTCCAAAGGCCACTGTAAACAGTGTGACAACCACAAATAATGTAACCAACGTTAGTGCCAGCAAAAAAAAATCCTGTGGCCAGAAAACCTGCCCGAATACTATGAATTTTCTTTCGAAAAAGTTAAGTAGGATAAAAGGCCGATCGTTTACCTTTATAAAGGGTGCCGCAAAAAGTAATGTGAGCAGGAATGCGGTGACAAAGATCCGCCAACGATGATAACGACCTGAGGGCTTCTTTGGGTATATCCATACGCGCTTCCCTTCTGAATCAACTGTCGCAATGGTATCACGAAATTCATCATCATATTCATAAAGACTCTCCCTTTCCTGATTCACATTTATCCATTTAATATTTCCTTACAATGATGCCTGTATTTTAACTGTATCTGCAGCAGTGGCCTCTTTTTTAGGAACGTACAATTCTCCTTCAGGTGCCTTGCTATTAGGCGGATTAGTTCCCTGTAGTGTAAGTATGTAACTCGAAACATTTTGCATTTTCTCCGGACTAAGAGCACTACCCCAGGCTACCATGTTTGTATTGGGCACACCATTCTTTACAACTGTGAAGATATCTTGAATCGTC
>DATCZR010000302.1:0-4077 GCA_036525835.1 Cyclobacteriaceae bacterium | reverse complement strand
TCTCCAGGTCCAGTCAGCTCTACGCCAATGCTGTATTGGTTTAATTGACCGATCTTCTCGTCAAGCGTCATCTCGGCCAATAAACTTTCCACTTTGTCATTTTTATCGGGTGTTGTTGCACAACTGGCAAGTGTGATAATTACAATTAAAAAAAGGTACAGACGGGAATTCATAAGCAATTGATTTTGTGAATGAAGTTTAGCAACAAAAGATAATCAAACTTAAACTTATCCTGCATTTTTGAACTAAAATAAATGTGTATTAAATCAATTATTAAAACCAATCCAGCTCATGGAATTAATTGCAACCGATTGAATTAAGAATCATGGGCATCCTGAGCTCATATACACTATCATCAATTGAAAAAGCATAATTATAGTAGAGTTGAAATTAGCTATCCCTGTGCTGAAAACATTTTCCGCTGGCGTCTGTGGTCATGCGCTTGCATTGCGCACCTTCGCCAGTTGTAGTCGCACAGCGAATTTGTTTCTCACCAGTAGTCGAACTGGGTCTGCAAATTCCACACGCTTTTTTTCCGTCAGCCTTGGCCTGGCTAAACTTTACCTCATGTGCAGTTTTGGAATAGCGACAATCAGCAGTATGATATTTATCCCCGCTACTAGTGACATAAACGATGATTTCATTGGTCGGATGTATAGCTATTTCTTTCTCGCTGGGTTTTTCTACTTTCGCATCAATAGGTTCTGGCTTATCCTCATCGGGATTATCATTGTTTTGCGTGGAATTGGGCTGCGCACATGACAAGCAAATCAGCACTATAGCGAATAAATTTATTTTCATCAGAGATTAGTAAAAAGATGTGGCACAATTATTTAAATAAAATTCTCAAATCGCAATCGATTGCATTGCTCATCCAAAATTAATATTTCACGATCATTAAGTAATTGCATTTTGATAATGCTAACTTAAATATTTAAGAATTAAAGTTAATGACAAAAGGAACAATTGGAATTCTAACGGGAGGTGGAGATGTGCCAGGTCTTAATCCTGCTATTCGGGCAGTGACTGTGCGCGCAATAAGGGAAGGCTATAAAGTAATTGGATTGCGCAGAGGATGGGGAGGTCTCATTGATGTAATTCGTGACCCTAAGGCAGATAACTCAGATAATTTTCTTGAGCTTTCCAAGGCTGTGGTCAATAAGGCATCTAGAACTGGTGGCACCTTTCTACACTCATCGCGTACACGTCCGAGTAATGTGAGCAAAAGCAGGGTACCGGAGCATCTAAAATCAGCGCATAGTGAACCATCCAACGACCTCACTAAGGAAGTAATTCAAAATCTGGAGTGGATCGGTGTTGATCACCTTATTGTCATTGGAGGAGATGATACACTAAGCTATGCGGTTGAACTTAACAAGCTGGGTGTAAAAGTAAACGCCATTCCAAAAACCATGGACAATGATGTGCCCGGCACTGATTATTGCATCGGTTTCAGTACAGCCATTACCCGTACCATACACATGACCAATAATTTAAGAACATCTGCTGGATCACATGAAAGATTCATGGTGCTGGAGGTGTTCGGTCGCTATGCCGGATTTACTGCCATGTTGCCCACGATGGCAGGTGCAGCCCACCGATGTGTTATTCCTGAGCATCCCTTTAATGTGGACAGGCTTACTGAGTTGCTGGTCGAAGACAGAAATAAAAATCCAAGTAAATATTCAATTGTTATCGTGTCTGAGGGAGCATTGTTTGAGGGCGGAGAAATGATGTTCGAAAGTGCGGAGAAAGATGCTTATGGTCACGCCAAGTTAGGCGGCGTTGGTGACATGATATCGGCCAAGTTAAAAGAGCTTTCTCCCAAGTATAATAATAAACGCGCCATAGAAACCATTACCCAGAAGTTGGGCTACCTAGTGCGATGTGGTGATCCGGATGCCATTGACTCCATTGTGCCCATGGCCTACGGAACCATGGCCCTTGATTTAATCATGAAAGGCATTTATGGCAGGCTGGTTGTCCTGCACAATGGACGCTACGATCATGTTCCTATCGAAGTGGTTACAAGCAAGAAAAAGTTGGTGAATGTAACGAAGCATTATGACACCGATCACCTCCATCCTATCTACCAGGATTTTGAGAAATTACCCCTGTTTTTAATGGCCAGTGATTAAGAACTACGTCCAGTAATGAATTTCATTTCTGGTAGATCTCAGCTCCCTTGAGCAATAAGCGTACGCTTAAATCATATCTTCTTACCAGTCGAGGATTTGTCTCGCCCTGACCGTAAATCAGGTAGCATTCACAATTTATTTTGTCGTTATTAGAAGTATTAAAATCTTCTATATATGAAATCAAGAATCCTATTGCTAGCAATGGCGTGTCTGTATTTTACGGCTGCCTCGCAAACCAATCCACTATGGAATGAGAAAAAAGTTAAAAACTACCTGCCACACATGACGGTGCCTGAAGTTCAGGATTTCTTGAAAAGATCGGACATGGTGATCATACCCATTGCCGCCATGGAACAACACGGACTGCACCTACCCATAGGAACTGATTTTCTAAATGGTGTGGAACGTTGTAAGCTAATTGCACAGCAAAGAGACATTCTTGTGGCTCCTGTACTCATGGCTGGTCAATCACCCTATCACATGGGATTTGCAGGAACCATAGCGCTGAAGTCGGAAACCATAATCCAGGTACATATGGAGGCGATTGAAAGTTTGATTCAACATGGCTTCAAGCGTTTTATCATCATGAATGCACACGGAGGGAATCGAGCGCTCAGCACTTTGCTTGTGGATAAAGTCAACCAAACCACATCCGGCATAGCCGTTGATTTCAGTGACGCAATTAGTCCATTTATTGAACGGTCTCCTTCGTCCTCTTCATCTCCCAAAATGTTTGACCGTCATGGTGGAACGCCTGAAACATCTGCTTCACTGTATTTAATTCCATCATTGGTGCAATTAGATAAGGCCGTACCCGCCAAACTGACGTTGCCCCCCCACATGGAGGCGATGCTTCCCGAAGTAGTTGCCGGAGATCCCACCGCCAATTTGGTATTCCTCGCCGAAGGATTGAAAGCCGAAGAAACCGGAAAGCATACCTCGTCAGCGGAAATGTCTTCTACCGGTGTGTGGGGTATGCGCGATCCTAAAGAATCTACCGTCAAACGGGGTGCTGATGAAACGGAAAGATCAACCAAAGCCGCAGTTGCATTCATTGATAAATGGAATAAACTGAGGCCTTACAGTCCCAAGTAATTAAGTAGTAACAGTCAATTAAGTAATCTACATTGACTGCAAAAGTAACTAAAGCAAATCCGGTGGATTCACTTCGTTATGAGTACTTGATTCAACACAGATTATCGGCCAAAATCATCCTGAACTCGCACGATATCGCTCTCATCCGAAGGGTTATTTACATCAGTATGTTGCCATATTTCAGCGAGGACACCCCAGGTAGAAAGACCGACAATGCGATGACGCTGACCTTGAGCCAACCGTATTTGGTTCCCTGGGTTTAGCGCCTGACTTTCCGCTTCCTCATCAGTATCACTTGTTATTACATTGACAGATCCTGATATGCATTGCCAAATTTCTGCCCTCCTGTGATGGTATTGCCAGGAAAGTCTCTTTCCTGGCTCCACAACTAAAATTTTAGGACTGAGCTTGCCGCTTATTTTAAGTGACTCCATTTCTACACCGACAAAGAAATGATTCGCAAATTCCGCGGCTTGTGACTCGTCAATAACAAAAAATCCACCCCATGGACGCGCATCATCTTTGTTTACGATATCGAAATTGCTCTGGGCAAGAAAAGATTCAATTTCAGCAAATACATCCTGCTTTTTTGTGCCGTTTATCTTTAGTTCTTCCATTTAAGATTAGTTACAAAGCCCAAAAATAAGGATTGGATGAAACTTAATGATACTTCTACGCTAGAATTAATACGTACTTGAAATGGCACCTTCAAGTGATGACCAATATCATTGCTCGCTCATTAATTAAGCTTTAAGTTATAACAAAAGAAGTAGTCAAATGATTGTAATTGTATTTGGCTTGCCCGGATCAGGAAAAAGCTTTTTTGCTTCCAGACTGGCCAAAC
>DATCZR010000301.1:0-5850 GCA_036525835.1 Cyclobacteriaceae bacterium | reverse complement strand
ATTCATGATTTTACCTCCTTTTTGTGTTAGTGGTGTCTCTATATTAGTGTATGAATAAGAAATCTATAAGCGCAATTTTACCTATCCAATACTCCGTAGATTTGACCATCCAGACAAGTGATTTGGGTATTTCATCTTCCTAAATTCGCTTTATAGATTAGGCATAATTACCTAATTCATAATGCGTAGGATTGCTCTGGTTTGTAAATCGCCTGCCAAATATACTGAAAACACTTGAATGAACCACTGTCGATTGATTTGTTTTGACTAATAACAAAGCTGCATGACAGGGAAATCTAGTCGACATCATAAAGATACTTGAAATTATGGATGAGACTCTTCAAAAATTTGAAATGGCTCCTGATCCAGCCCCCGAAGTAGTTCACCGGTTGCGGACAGTCTGCGGTCATCTGGATGGAATTATTCATATGGCACAGGCAGGAGAGCCTTGCGAAAAGATTCTTCACCAGTTAGGAGCTGTACAAGCATCGATTCACGGAATCGGCTTATCTCTTTTAGAGAAAGAGATTCTCAAATCTTCGGTGGTCTTCCTTTCCGAAAACAGTGGTGATGAAGACAAACTTCTCGCCGCAAAACGAATACTTGGTCTTTTTAATTTGTTTTACAAGAGTCCGATAAAAACTTATAAGGAGAAAATATTATGACACAATCAAATTTTGAACTAACTATACCAATCAAAGGGATGACCTGCGCTTCCTGCGCGTCACGGATTGAGAAATCATTAAGTGATGTAGAGGGTGTCATCCAAGCAAATGTAAACCTGGCTACCGAACGAGCCAAGGTGACTTTGAATGGTCAGAATCGAGGCGCAGGAGATTTGGTCAAAGCAGTACAAGATACTGGCTACGATGTGCCTACGGAAACGATGATTCTGCCGATTGGCGGCATGACCTGCGCCTCTTGTGTAACTCGTGTTGAAGGCGCATTAAATAAGGTTGTTGGTGTATTAAATGCGACAGTTAATCTAGCAACTGAACGAGCTACGGTCACTTTCATTCCTGGGGTAACCGGTCTAGATGATTTCAGAAAGGCAGTCAGTGAAACGGGTTATCAAGTCCTGGAAAATAATGAACCAACTAAAGAGGGTGATGAAGAAATAAATCAGGAAGAACGAAAGATGAAAGAGGCCAGCTTTCGCATGTGGGTAGCCTGGAGTTTCACAGTCCCCATTATCTTGTGGATGTTTGTTGAGATGTTCTTCGGCATTATGTGGCCAAATGAAACTATCTTCAATCTCGGAATGTTACTCTTAGCTCTGCCCGTTCTCTTCTGGGTGGGAATCCCCACTTATCGCGGAGCCTGGGCTGCAATTACTCATCGCCATGCAAATATGGATACTTTAATTGCTCTCGGGACAGGTGTCTCGCTTCTTACCGGGTTGGCTTACTTTTTCTTTCCGGTTGCCAACTATGCTGGTGTAGCAGCGATGATCATGGCTTTTCACCTGACGGGACGCTATGTTGAAGAGAGCGCCAAAGGACGTGCCTCACAGGCCATCCGGAAACTTTTAGAGTTGGGAGCGAAAACCGCCCATGTATTACGGGGTGACGAAGAAGTAGAAATCCCCGTTGATGAACTTCAGATTGATGAAGTTATGGTGATCCGTCCGGGTGAAAAAATCCCCACAGATGGTGTGATTATCGAAGGACAGAGCGCTATTGATGAATCCATGGCTACCGGGGAATCTATGCCCGTCAACAAGGAACCAGGAGACGAAGTTATCGGGGCGACGGTCAACCATGAAGGTTTGATTAAAGTTAGAGCCACCAAAATTGGGAAAGACACCTTCTTATCCCAGGTAATTAAGCTGGTAGAGGAAGCCCAAGGTACTAAAGTGCCTATTCAGGAATTTGCCGATCGGGTTACAGGAATTTTTGTACCGATAGTAATAGGGATTGCAGCAATCACTTTGTTATCTTGGTTCTTCATCTCGGGAGCAATGCAACCTTTGGTGGAAGCAGGTACTTTCTTACCGTGGGTCAATCCTGATCTGAGTGTATTAACCCTGGCGATCGTATCAATGGTTGCCGTGCTTGTAATTGCTTGCCCTTGCGCGCTTGGTTTGGCAACCCCAACTGCTTTGATGGTAGGCACCGGTATTGGCGCCGAGAATGGAATCTTGATCCGCTCCGGGGAAGCAATCCAAACATTCAAAGAGATAAAAATTGTCACCTTCGACAAAACAGGCACGATTACCAAAGGCAAACCAGAGACGACCGATATTGTTGCTCTAAGTGACTTTGATCAAAATACTATTCTGACAGCAGCAGCATCTGTAGAGCATGGCAGTGAGCATCCTTTGGGCAGGGCGATTGTTGATAAAGCGAAATCCTTGGGAATAGATTTGATCGCCCCTAAAGATTTTGAGGCAATTCGTGGAAAAGGCGTCTCAGCACTCATAGATGGAAAACGCATCTTGGTGGGTTCACGACGGTTAATGAAGGAATACAATCTTGATCCTCAACCCCTGGAAGAAACCATGATTCGCCTGGAAGAGGAAGCGAAGACAGCAATGCTGGTGGCAATCGATGGGCAGATGGCTGGGGTGATCGCCGTTGCTGACACATTGAAAGAAGATTCTGCTGATGCAATCAGAGCCTTGCATGAAAAGGGTATCCAGACAGCCATGATCACTGGCGATAACCAGCGTACGGCTGAAGCAATTGCTCGCCGTGTGGGGATTGATCACGTGCTGGCTGAAGTGCTGCCGGAAGGCAAAGTTGCTGAAGTGCAGAAACTACAAAACCAGTATGGTCTTGTAGCCTTTGTGGGAGATGGCATCAATGATGCTCCAGCTTTGACCCAGGCGAATGTAGGTGTTGCAATTGGCACGGGTACTGACATTGCCATCGAAGCCAGTGATGTGACACTCGTACGTGGTGAGTTGACCGGTGTGGTTGAAGCGATCAATCTGAGTCAGGCAACTTTTCGGAAGATCAAACAGAATCTGTTTTGGGCCTTTTTCTACAATATTGCAATGATCCCCCTGGCTGTAATCGGGTGGATGCATCCCGTTTTGGCTGAGATTGCCATGGCAACATCTTCTATCACCGTGGTTGGTAATGCCAACAGACTGCGCAAGTTTGACATTCACCCAGACTACGTGAAGAATAACAAAACTGATAACAAGCCAACACAAGGTTCGCAATATACCGAGCAGGTCAAAGCGAAGGCATAAATAACCAGGACGGGAATACTGCCAAAATTGTTCTGGTTTCAAAGGCAGTATTCCCGTCAAATAAATATAGGATGTCGTGATGGAACCCATTCAAGTTCAGGTTTATGCTGGTGTGATCTCTAGTCTAATTTTTAGTGTTAGTAATATTTTTATGATCCGAAAAGCATACAAAACCAATGACTTGAAATCATATAGCTTAGGTCATCTTGCTTTGAGCAATCTGGGAAATCTGATCCATTGGATCTATATTTCTAGTTTGCCTTTTGGACCTATTTGGTTTCTTCATGCTTATTATTCGATCGTGACCGCTCTGATGCTCTATTGGTATTTTCGCTATAAAGATAAAAGGGTCATGGATTCGATTATCAAGCCGGTAGAAGTTATGTTAACCCCAATAATCTCTTGCATTTGTGGATGTCTTAATAAAATAATCGATCAGATTTCCAAGGATATGAAAGGCAATCGAAAATATTTAGGGATATCCTCACCTTTTTTCAAATCCGGTCTTAATTAAAATCACTACACCGGTAAAACTTACTTGAAAGCATCCATGGTGCTCCATAATCTCTTATTAGATTGAACTGAAATCGAAATGTGACAAACTTATGAATAACAAAGAAAAGCTAACTAAACTAACCATTATTGGAATCCTGATTGGATACGTATATTTCCTGCTTGATGAATTTCCGGAACTCAGAGAATTTTTATTAAAGAAAGGAGAATGACTGATGAAAAGATGGATGCTTCGGCCAATCGCGCGTTGTTCTGAAGGTTGTACAACCTTGTCCTGGGCATGACGCGAAACTGCCCGATCCTAAGCAAGATCTAAAACTGCTTTTTAAGATTGACAATTTTGTCTCAAATAATAGCAGAATGAAAGGAGGTGAGACGAAAATGGCACAGTGCCCAGTTTGCGGCATGATGGTTGATCCAAAAACCGCTCCGAGTCTAGAATATCAGGGAAAAATATACTTTTTCATGAACCCAACTCACAAAGTGTTGTTTGAAAACAACCCTGACAAATTCATCGGCAAGAAGAAAAACCAGATGGATATGGGCAACCATTAGACGGTAAGTTAAAGCTTGCCAGATCTAATATCCTCAATGAAGGTTCACTTTGATGAACCTTCATTGGTTTGTACAATTTTTCTTCAGAATAATCGATGGATGGAACGTTAATTAGTCAATTACTTCGAAGTTAATCAGATCAATAAGTTAAGCTCGATTGTGCTATACTGATCTTAAATTTTCTTGGTCCAATAATCTGAGTGTAGATTAGATAGAATGGCTATTTGTATATTTGCTATTTTAAGAGTTCAGAATTAATAACTTACCATGATGGAAAAAATTCGTTGTTGGATAGTTGGCCCTTACCAACTCTACAATCAAGCGCTAATCAGTTTTTTTGACCGCTTCCCTGGTTTCATCGGTATTGGACAAACCACAGAATTAGTATCTTGGGATCGGTTCTCTAATGACCTTTCCCCCAATGTCGTTTTGTTTAATCTTCTAAGCATAACAGAGATTGAAAAAAACCTCAGAGTGGACTTCCCCTATATCTTTGTATCTATCCATCATGATTGGACGGTGGAAAACATAAAAAAAGCTCTTGAGTTGGGTATTGTTGGATGTGTAGATTCCAGATCCCCAGAAGATGAATTTCTCTCGATAATTCAGCAAAATGTGAAAGGGGAATCCGCCCTTTCTTCTCAACTGGCGATCAATTTGTATTTAAATATGGCGAAAGAGGAGAAGGATAAAGAACGAATTGAATTTGAAGAATTAACCCCAAGAGAACGGGAAGTCCTTGAATTACTTTGCAGAGGATTGAGCAGTAAACAAATTGCACAGCGTCTCTACCTAAGCGTTCGTACGATTGATAATCATCTGGCAAATATGTATAGCAAAATGAATGTCAATTCTCGAACCGAGGCAGCTGTGTTGGCACTTAAGAATGGTTGGGTTGAAACTGAGTACTAATACCTAGAAATTTTTAGGTGCATTCACTCTATAATCAAATCAATCTAAATGGTATAAAGAATAAAACCCATCCAAATACGGATAAATAGAAACAAAATGATATGGAACTGAACGAAAATAAATCAATTGGAAAGAAAAGCACAAGGCTGGCAATTTTGTCAACAATGGGTGAACTTCACACCACGCCTCTTGAGTATGATCTGCATAAATTAAAGTCAATCGTTTCAGAATTATCCCCAGATTTATTGTGTGCTGAAATCACTTTGGAACAATGGGAGGAGAATAACCTGTCAACCGCCTCAATCGAAGTGCGGGAAGCATTATTGCCAGCAGCGATCTCGTCTGAGATTGTCGTTGTCCCGGTGGCATCATTTCCATCGCAGTTTTCTGATTTCAAGGCAAGCATTGGATGGCGAAAAGAATTGTCGGAGTATTTGGATCAAATCTTAGAATGGGGCATTTTAAGAGCCAACACCCCTGAAGCAATTAACGGTTTTTTATTCGATACTTTTTGCCATACGGTTTGCGGTTTGAATATCATGACATGGTCAGTAGAAGACCGATCCCGTTGGGAAGAGCAGAATGAAACGATCGTGAAAAAAATTATCAGAGCAGTTGAAAGGGATGCCGGCAGACGGGTGTTGGTTGTGATCCAATGCCAGAGGTCACAT
>DATCZR010000300.1:0-24205 GCA_036525835.1 Cyclobacteriaceae bacterium | reverse complement strand
AACACTATCATCTTTGATTATTGACAAACCAAATTCACTTCCTACGTAAATAGAATTAAGTTTTGGAAAATATACCAGTGCTGTAACATTTCTACTATATAGCCCCTCTTCTAAGGAGAAATTCCTGAATTCATCGCCATTAAAATAACCTACGCCATTTGAACGCGTTCCATACCACACATTTCCTTTGCCATCAATTTGTAAACTATTGATATACGTGCTGGAAATTCCATCTTCGCGTGTATACCAGTTAAACCGATCTTGCCCTGCATCATATCTGCCGAGGCCATTATATGATCCTACCCACACGCCACCCTTTTTATCAACTTTGATGGCATTTATTTCATTAATTGTTGGCGCATCATATTGTTTCAAAATCCCCCCTTTCTCTCTCCATATCCCTTTGCTCTGCGAGCCTATCCAAAAGCCATTATTCAAATCTTTTTCCAATGCCAGCACTGATCCAAAATTCCCAGATCCAAACTTGTCAAAATCCCTCACATAATATTTATATAATCCTGATCCAGATGTGCCGAGCCAGGTATTACCTTCCGAATCAGGAAGTATTTGGGTTATGTTCACATCTCTAAGTATAGTATCAATTTGATGTCTCCAGCTAGTTTTGCGTTCCATCAAGAGATTGTTCTCACTTCTGGTCCAGTATACATTATTAATACTATCGTGCTGGATGATGGAATTCTGAATATCCATGACTCGCTTTACAAATCTTCTTTGCTTGGTGTCGATAGAAAAATATCCTTTTTCGGTATTGATCCATACCTCATTGCCATAATTGAAAATGGAAAGCGCAATATCAAAATCCTTGGAATGATTCAATGTATATTCCCCCTGAGCCGACTTGATCATGAAACTACTATCGTTGATGTAGAGACAAATCTCTTTAGCTGGCATTAAATGTGTATACAGTATCAGTCTATTATTCTTAACTGGTTTATTCCAATAGAAAATAGAGTCATTGAAAATTTTTCCCAGTGCCCTTTGGCTGTTAACAAAAAAGACTGTATCGTTTACTTCAAATACCCTTCTGATACTGAGCTTGGCATGAGGCCCTTGTGGAATAAACTTTTTGAAATCAAATCCATTGAATCGGGTTATCCCAACGGGATTGATAATCCATAAATTTTGTTTCGCGTCGATCTTGAGATACTGGACAATGTTACTAGACAAGCCATCACGTGTCGTGTAAACTTTGAACTCATTGCCATCAAATCGGGCCAGACCTCCTCCGTTGGTGGCTATCCATAGATAACCATCCTTATCTTCAACCAGCATGTTTACTTGAGATTGCGGAAGGCCATCCACCGCTGTGTATTGCCTCAAAGAGTATTGCTGCGCCCACAGCGATGGAATGGTCACCGCACCTGAAAAGAAAACAACAAAAACTAACAGCCTCATTAGCTTTCCGAATGTAGTTTTATTTGGCATGACCATCGTACCGCAATTTACGTCAATCTGAAGCAAGACAGAAAAATGAATTCAAATAGGTGATAAGCCCAATTCGTTATCATTATGTTTGGATTCATGGTCTATAAATAGCCCATGGGCAGTTAAATCAGTTGATCTATAGTACCCTACTTGGCTGGGCATATCCGAAAACCAATCTTTGTTAACGAATCACTATTTATTGGGTTGTGACTTACCTCATTTATTGGCATTATTAATAAAGATTTGCAGGTATGTCGGAAGATGAAATACGGCAAGAAAAAATCATAATAGAGCAAGCCAAAAAGAATCCACAAGCATTTGGCTCGCTGTATGAAAAGTATTTTGACCGTATATTCAATTATTTATACAGACAAACTGACGATGAAGAACTCGCTGGAGATCTCAGTTCGCAGACATTCGTAAATGCACTTAATCATCTGAATCGGTATGAATTCAGGGGAATTCCATTTTCCGCATGGCTTTATAAAATTGCCAGCAACGAGGTTAACAAACACTATCGAAAATTTAAAAGAAAAATAATATTCAGTATTGAAGAAGTGCGATTCAAGGAATTGATTGAGCAGTCAGATGAAACCTGGGGTGAAGAAGAAATAGATAAGTTAGTTGATTTCATGAAGAATCTTCCTGAGGACATGCTTCAAGTTTTGGAATTGAGGTTCTATGAAGAAAGAGATTTTAAAGAGATCGCCTATATATTAGATATTACAGAAAGTGGTGCTAAAATGAGAACCTATAGAGCGTTGGACAAATTGAGAAAAAAATTTAACATCAAGATTAAGTACAATGGGTAGAAATGAAATCAGATTGCGAAGACAACGCATAACTGCCCGAGGTATTGAGCGGTTTAGAAACTACAACTCTGTACTGAAAAGGCACGAAGAGAATAAACGCATTAAAAAAATAATGCGTGTATTCAGATTTTTTTTAGTTCTACTGGTAGTGATTATGGTTATTATCTTTCTATCCAGGTGGGAGGAAAGAGTTGGCGATACAAGCTTAATCCAAAACGAGATCACACCTGCTACCGCTATACCATTTCATCAAAAATAACGTGCTGCTACTTCTTGTTTACCTTACTTTCAGTCATTGATCCTGTTTTCTTATTGTTATCCAAAGTAACCTTCATTAAGTAAGCTATGGTAGCTGCTACCTGATTCTGATAAAGTTGCCCTTCCATTTTAACTTCTCCTAAAGGAGTAGTGTCAGGTCCTATTGCTGCTAACCAGATTTGATATGCATCCGCAACTTTGATCCCATGGCTTCTCCAAGAATGCATATCCGAATGACTTCTCCCATGATCAGGGGTAATTATCAAGGTGGTTTTATCCTTTTATTGGGAATCAGATTGCAACCATTTCCACAACAGCTCAATCATGGCATCCGTATAATGTGCCCCTTCAAGGTATAAATCATATTTACCTTGATGCGCAAAATCATCTGTTTCATCAAAAGAAATATAGCGCATTTTTGGTTTCTCCCTCTTCAAATACTCAAACGCATAATGACAAGTAAAAGCGTCGAGTCGCACATCTCCTAGTGGATTAGGGATCTCGTGGATTAATTCATTAATCAGTTTTTCTTTTTCATTAGGTGCTTTCTTTTGTTTCTGTAATCCAGCGCTCACCGGTATCCCACTTCTTTTCGAATTGATTATATTATCAAAAACATCCCATGATGTGAAAGCCGCAACCTTTCCTGCATATCTTTTATCCCTATTTAATATCTCTAGTATCGTTACATTCGGATTACCAACCTTATCGTTAGATGTAATACGGGCATCATCCGCGGCCTAGGTTAATATTTCATTGTAACCCAGATAAGAAAACCACATGCGGTTGGTGACATTAACTCTGTTATCGTGATTCCTGTCCCCATAAATTTGCCCTTTCGTTGCCAGCGTAGTCCAAAAGAATGGTAAGAGCGCTGTTCTTCAGAGCTCAGGTGTCGTTCTCCAAAAACGACTAACTAATTTAGCTGAGTCAGTTACAAATTTTTTGTTCCCAACCAGCAATCGATCAGCTCCCGTAAAAACCTCCTGCCATCTAAATCCATCGAGGGTAATGAGGATAACATTCTCAGTCTTTAATTGGCCATTTACCATTACGGCTAGGCAACCAAATGAAATAAATAATAGAATGGAGTATTTCAATTTCTTCATAACAGGAAAGTTACAAAAGAAGCAGTATGCTGAAACCCGCTTTATCATGAACGGTTTCATTTGTTAAGGAAAAACAGCATATTGTCTGGCCTTTAACCATCATACCGAAAACTATTTCATGAATACGCTACAAGTAAAGGAACATCCAATTACATGCTGGCTTCGCCAGTCAAGCGGATTCACATTTGCTCTTTATACTTCGGTAGCCGCCTTTTGCACATACGCTTGCATCTTTGCCGTGCGCAAAACGTTTGGAGCAGGCATCTATGACGGCATGTCTTTCTGGGGAGTTGATTATAAAATATTGATGGTAATTGCACAGGCCGTGGGCTATATGATTTCAAAATTTATTGGAATCAAAGTGGTATCTGAGTCGGGAAGTGAAAGAAGAGGAGTAGGCATCTTTGTGGCGCTTACTATTGCCATGATTGCCTGGTTGGGTTTTGGATTGGTGCCTGCACCTTACAACCTGCTATTCATGTTTCTAAATGGCTTGCCTTTGGGAATGGTGTGGGGTTTAATGTTTGGCTACCTGGAGGGAAGAAAGTTTACCGAGGTTTTGGGCGCGAGTTTATCTGTCAGTTTCATTTTTGCTTCCGGTTTTGCCAAAACCGTAGCTAGCTATGTGATGGTAGACTGGGGTGTAAGCAACATGTGGATGCCGTTTACCGCTTCTCTTCTGTTTTATATTCCCATGCTTGGTTTCCTTTGGTTGCTCAACAAAATCCCTCCTCCTACAGCAGAAGATGAAGCGCTAAGAACAAAGCGTTTGCCTATGATGGGAAAAGACAGAATTAAGTTTGCCAAAACTTTTGGACCCGGCCTTTTATTATTAGTCCTTACTTACACGTTGCTCACTGTCTTTCGTGACCTACGTGACAATTTTGTGGCTGACGTCTGGAAGGAGCTTGGCTATGGAGACAAGCCCGGAATCTTCACTGCCACTGAATTACCTGTAACCATAGTCGTTCTTATAGTTATTGGCAGCCTCATGATCATCAAGAACAATTACAAAGCCATGGTCATCAATCATTTGATTGTGCTGTTTGGAATGATTATGGTTGGAATTAGCACGCTGGCATTTGAAAATGAACTTATTGGTGCCCCTGTATGGATGGTGCTGGTTGGCATGGGGCTGTACTTTGGGTACATTCAATTCAACAGTATTTTCTTTGATCGAATCATCGCAGCCTTCAAATATGTGAGTACAGTGGGTTTCTTAATCTACCTGGCTGATTCGGTAGGATATGTAGGAAGTATGGGCGTATTGTTATATCGTTCCTTTGGTCAAGCCAATATGAGCTGGGTTAACTTCTTTATGTCAACCGGATATATATTATCTATTGCCGGGAGTGTCCTGATTATCATTTCTCTTTATTACTTTTCTAAGAAGCATCAAAGTTGGAATACGCCCTCAGCTAGTTGATCCACACTTTACTAGCTCGCCATGCTTAACTGTGAGCTTAGATGCCTGCGTATGGTCTCGTCTATTTCCAGAAAGAAATATTCATTGGGTAGTTTTATCTCATCTTTCCTTGAAACTTGTTTAAGTAGCGGTTGGTAGTATTCCAGATCAACATCACGCTTCCTCAGAGCAGCCAGATGATCCCATATGATAGCCAACTCGAATCGATGGGGTTTTTGATGAAACTTATAATCTATATAACCGGGCAAATCCTCAAGGATACGACCTACCAGTAAATCACGATGCTGGTTAAGCACACTTCTCAATTGGAACAATTGTACGTTGGGCTCATGAGCCCTGATGCAGCGAGCCCCCAATAAACTGGATTTGATGATTTTCATGGCTTTTCCCCTATTTATATATAATAAAGGTAATTACTAATTAATTTAGTAACAAGCTATTTGACTAATATTTTTAGCATACGAACTCCCGCCTTTTCAAGGTAGAATTCGATCAGGTTAAAATAGCTGGCTGGTCTGCTAGCGAACTTTTAAAATAATAAATTCAACTCTCCGGTTAAGTGCGCGATTTTCTTCTGAATCATTAGGAGCTACCGGGTTGATTTCCCCATATCCTTTTGACGAAAGGGCACTATCCAAAACCCCTCTTGTGAGCAGGTAGGCTTTAACTGCATCAGCGCGCTTTTGCGACAGAGTAAGATTAAAACTATTTTCTCCCACATCATCAGAATGGGCCCCTATTTCCACGGTCACGTTTCTATTCTGTCTTAGCACAAAAGCTACCTCATCCAATACCCCCTTCGAGTCATCTGAAAGCTCGGCAGAATTAGAGCCAAAATAAATACTGCTAAGAGATAGCTTGTTTCCCTCCTTGAGCTGAACCAGGGGAATTATCCGATTTACTTTCCTGCCTTCAAAAACACCCGCCAAATTGATGGTATCTTGAAATGAAAAGTATCCCGGTAGGCGAATTCTTATTCGATAGATCTTATCAAAATTTAAATTTTTTCTCAACCCTTCTGTCAGCATCTTACCCCGAAAAACCGGAGTAGCATTGCCCTCTTCTAGCAAGTCTAGCTCTGGAGATATTGGCGATTTTGTGTCTTTGTCAATCACCTGAATAAAGAGGGATGGATCTACAGGTTTTAAGGCAATGGTATAGTTAAGTGTTACCTTATCGGCATTGTAGTTAAAATTGAAATCCTGACTTTCAAAACCTTCCCTTTCAATACGTGCCTGTATGCTATCCTGGTAACGAACATCTATTGAAAACTGACCGGCAACCTCCTGCTCTATTCGATCTTCTCCTTCTTCCATGATGGCCAGGATAGGGGCATGCGTGATTGCATTTTCTGTTTTCACTATCAGCTTTCCGATTTTCTCCTTAAGTACGATATCCCTCTTTTTGAGACCATAGGCAGTTTCAGCCTTTAGGTTGATATTAAAAGTATCTGAATGATGACCCGGAGCTTGTGTGATCACCTGATAGGAGAAGCCATGCGTCAAAGTGTAACCAAAAGCGCCATCCGATTCATTGCTCACCAATCCTCCTTGATTCTTAAGAATTCCGTCAGCATAAATAAATATGCCAGCTGAAATAGGATGTTGCATTTCATTTTGCACAATACCTTGAATGTCTGTCACTTTCCTGGGACGATACATTTCAGGCAATTCTGCAAAATAAATGTCATAATTACCGGCTTTGTCATTGATAAAGTAAACCAAATCGCCTTTGGATGATATGGTTGCAAATTGGTCGTCTCCAGGGGTATTGAGCGGTGCAATGGGCAGTGGATCGGTCCAAGATTGATCTGGTGACAATCTCGACAAAAACAAATCATTGACAGCCGATTGCTTGTTTAGTCTATTGGATGCAAAAATTAACGTTTCATTGTCAGACAAAATCCTCGGGCATTTTTCACAATTCAAATTGATAGGTGGAGGCAATTCTATGGGCAATTTCCAATTCCCTTTGCTGTCTCTTTCAGAAACCATAATCTTTGTGCAGAATACATTTGGATTATCCTTGTTTCGTTTCTTTCGAATAAAATACAATTTATTTCCATCTGAAGATATAGAAGGAAAACCTTCATAATCGCTAGTGTTAATCATCTTTCCAGCGTTGATAGGCATTCCCCAACCGGAAGCATTGCGATTAGAGAAATAGATGTCTTCTAAACCAAATCCACTCTTGAAAAAAGAAAAAAAATAGATCTGATTTCCATCGTAGCTTAACGAAGGGCCACCAATCAGTGCGGACTCTTTATCATAATTATTAATACCATCAATCGGAATCGATTTTGACCACACACCATTGATCTGCTTGGAGATATATAGCTTATACTTTCCATCAACGTTAGATTGGAATACCATGGTTTGTCCATCGGCACTTAATGACGGTGCATATTCAGTTGCTTTGGAATTTATCGTAGATGGCAACTGGGTCATATTCAAATTTTGCCCAAACGACTGATACGCAATAAGTATCAATAAAGTAATGATGATTTTTCTCATGATAAATTGGATTGAATTTTAAAACTAACCCTTTCCAATTTTAAAATACGAGAATTTTTTTCGTCACCAAATCACCCTAATTGCCTTTTGCACACAGAACCCATTTCACAGTCAAAAAGAAGGGCAGCCAGTCTGGAAGCAAGATCTGAAATTATCCATTTGAAATAATGGACAATCAAGCTGACTTTAGCATGAAAATAATAATAATCCATCAAATAAAAATCCCGACCTAGATCGGGATTTTTGTGAGCCTGCAGGGATTCAAACCCCGAGTCTTCTGATCCGTAGTCAGATGCTTTATTCAGTTAAGCTACAGGCCCGGAATCACCCCAGATAGGTATCCAGGGCAGTTATTAGGATTGCAAATGTAAAGGAATAAATTCTTTCGGCCAAGGAAGGCTTTGGCACCTGTACTCAAATAACCTATTTTTGACGCTTCAAAATTAATCAGACTATGATACGCAGTGTCGTTGTATTTATATTGTTAGGCGGTCTGTCAATTCCGGCTTTAGCGCAAGAAGAATCCAAGCAAACTACCAGAATTAATATTCCGGGTTCATTCCTGGTTGATATCGGTGTGAACAATGCGGTAAGCGCGCCCGATAAATTCGAAACTGGATTTTGGGGATCACGGACACTGAATTTATACTATCAATACCCGATTAGAATTATGCATTCCAAATTTAGTCTGGTACCTGGTATGGGGGTTGGACTTGATCGCTATAAACTCACTAATAATTATACCTTAAACCCAAAAGCAGGTACTGACGGCACTTATGGGTTAGTAAAAGCAGATTCATCTGCTTTTTATCCAGGTACCATAAAGTCAATGATTGTAGCAAATTATTTTGATATCCCTGTTGAGATAAGGTTTGATACAAAGCCGGATGATATTTCAAGAAGCCTTAACATCGCTTTTGGAGCGAGAGCCGGAGTACTCCTCGATTCATTTACAAAGATCAAGTACAAGCAAGATGGTGAGACCAGAGTAATCAAAGACAAACAAAATCATGGTCTCAATGATATTCGCTACGGACTTTATGGTCGTTTCGGAATAGGTGGTTTCAATTGGTTCGTACAGTATAATTCATCCACGCTATTCAAAACCGATAAAGGACCGAATAAGACCACGATGAATACCTTTACCGCTGGAATCTCAATCAACGGATTCTAATTTCCAGTAAAATTTGGTTTTCTTTTTTCAAGAAAGGCGGCAATCCCCTCTTTATAATCTGACGTGCTTCCAGCAATTTCCTGACTGTAGGCTTCATACTCCAGCATTTCCTCTAGCGTAGACTTGCCTGATCGATTCAACATTTTCTTAATCAATCCGATCGCCTTGGTTGGCGCTGTTGCAAAATAATCGGTGTATTCTTTTACGGATGCATCTAGCTGATCTGCCGATACAGACTTGTTAACCAAACCCAACGTTTCTGCTTCCTTCCCCTTAATTCGATTGCCCATGGCACACATTTCAAATGCTTTTGCTCTGCCTACAAGACGTGGAAGAAAAAAAGACGAACCTGAATCAGGCACCAATCCTATATTAATAAATACCTCAATAAGTGTTGCCTCTTCATCGGCAACAATAATATCGCAAGCCAACGCGATGGAACATCCGGCACCGGCAGCAACTCCATTGAGCCGACACACAATGGGCTTTGGCAAAGACTGCATGGCGCTGATCAGAGGATTGTAACGCTTATGCAAAGACTCGAGGAATGATCTCTTCTCTGTCCCCGATACAGCCTTTAAATCTTGTCCCGAACAAAATGCTTTGCCTTCGCCAGTTAATACCATCACCCTTACATCTTTATCACGGGCTACTAATTTCAATACATCCTGAAGTTCGTAAGTAATTGCATCATTCAGTGCATTGTAAACTTCGGGGCGATTCAGGGTTACCTTTGCCACTCCCTCCATTACTGCGTATTTAATAAACTTAAAATCCATTTTTACTTTTATTTGTTGATTAGAAAAGTATGATCATTCCAAAAAAACCAATGGCAAAGCCTGCAACACCTCCCGTCATGACTTCTCGAGGTGTGTGGGCGTTTAGCGCCAGGCGTGCCGACATGACCAAACCGGCAATCACAATGGTAATTACCGTGGGGATAAGCAATCCATTGACTTCGGAAACTTTATTCATTGGCAACAACATGCCCACCATCCCCCATAAAGCCAGACTGTGAATGCTTAATTTATAAAATAGGGTAATCACAGTGCCAAACACAACCATCGTACTTACAATACCCATCAACCTTACTAGATTAGGAATGGGAAATTTCCAATAGATCAAAATAGTAACGAATACATAGATGGCTGAAATAAAAATAAATGGTAAAATTCTTTGATGCCTTAGCGGCATGCTCAAATCGCTGATCGAACCAGTCAGACGCAGCATTAAGAAATTAACGGCAGGCAGCGCAAATGTGGTAATGAAAATTAGGAGTATTATCCATAAAGAGGGGCGGGCCGGCTGCAAAACAACGGGAATAAAATAGGTGAGCAATAAAAATAAATAAGTGGTCATCAACAAAGGATGAAAAACGATAGAAATAACCTTCGCGATACTTCTCACCTAAAGCTCTTTTCGTAACCGGGCTACCGGAATATTTAGTTGCTCCCTGTACTTGGCCACCGTCCGTCTTGCAATGTTATATCCCTTTGCCTTTAATAAGTCCTCCAGCTTATCATCAGAAAAAGGTTTGTTTTTATCTTCTTGCTCAATGAGATCTTTGATGATTTGCTTGACTTCGCGTGAGCTTACCTCCTCGCCTGTGTTGGTGGAAATACCTTCACTGAAAAAGTATTTCAATGGAAAAATGCCAAAATCAGTCTGTATTGTTTTACTGCTCGCCACCCGACTCACTGTTGATATATCCATGTTGATGATTTGAGCGATGTCTTTCAAAATCATCGGCTTGAGTTTGGTTTCGTCCCCTTCCAAAAAATATTCATATTGGAAATCCAAAATGGCCCTCATGGTTCTCAATAATGTCAGTTGTCGTTGACGAATGGCATCGATAAACCATTTGGCCGCATCCAGCTTCTGCTTTACAAAAGAAACTGCCTCCTTCAATTTTTTATCTTTTTTGTCGCTTTTGTCATATGCTTTAAACATGTCATTGTACGACCTGCTTATTCGTAACTCTGGTGCATTTCTGGAGTTGAGTGCCAATTCAAGCTTTCCGTTATTATTAGATAAGATGAAATCAGGAATTACATATTGATTTTTAACCATGCCAGAGCTCGTCTCTCCGCCTGGCTTTGGATTTAATCTTACGATCAACTCAATGGCATCCTTTATAAATTCCTCATCATCCAAATCCAGTTTTTTAAGAATTTTTGGATAATGTTTTTTTGTAAATTCTTCATAGCATTCGCTGAGAATTCGCTTAGCCACAATCACATCCACGTCCTGACCATCATCCATCCTTTCCAATTGCAGCAGGAGGCATTCCTGTAGATTTCTGGCAGCAATACCTGAGGGATCAAAATTTTGAATTCTTTTTAACACTTCTTCTGTTTCCTCAAGTGTTGTTTCTATGCCTTGTGAAAAAGCAAGGTCATTGACAATGGCTTCAAGATCTCTCCGGATATAACCATCTCCTTCTATACTTCCTATTAGTTGCTTACCAATAGCCAATTGATGATCGCTTAGTCCTAAAAATCCAAGTTGAGTCATCAAGGTTTCGTGCAATGATGCCGAGGTGGGCATAGGCATCTCCTTATCTTCCTCGTCATCTACATCATTGTGGGTTTTATACCCACTATAATCATCGTCTTGAAGATAATCTTTGATATCAATGTCTTCTTCTTTGGTTTCTGGTTCCTCTTCTCGCTCCTCATCTTCTTTAAAATCCTCATCTGATTCCTCTGGCTCCCCTTCCTCTAACACTGGATTTAGTTCTAATTCTTCTTCTATCCGGTTTTCCAACTCGGCCGTAGGAACTTGCAGCAACTTGATAAACTGTATCTGCTGAGGAGACAGTTTTTGCTGTAAGGATTGTGTTAAGCCAAGTTTTTGCATGTACTCAATATTAAGAAACTAAAGTTACCAATTCACCTCTTCTGTCAAAAGCAAAGCCCTCATCCACGCAGGTATGTCAAGTGTCTGCCAAGCTGGGAATTAATTAGCGGTAAAGCTAAGTTGTTTTGCCACAAAGCTTTGATAAAAATAGCAAATTCACGTTTTTTGCGTCCCCGTCTAAGAGGCATTTGGCGGAATCAATTCTGATTTTATAAAAGAATGAAACGAACTAAGATTAAGGATCTACTCGCAACCGCGCCTGCCGAGCAAACTGTAGTGGCCAAGGGATGGGTGCGCACTTTTAGAAACAATCAGTTTATTTCAATTAATGACGGCTCAACGATTCAAAACCTTCAGGCAGTAATCGAAATCAACCAATTTGATGATGCCCTAGTTAAGCGCATCACCACGGGGGCCTGCCTATCGGTTTCTGGTAAATTGATACCTTCCCCTGCCAAAGGACAGCTGGTAGAAGTAAAAGTGGATCAGCTCGAAATTTTGGGTGATAGTGATGCGGAAAAATATCCGCTACAACCCAAAAGACACTCCTTTGAATTTTTGCGCGAAATCGCTCATCTTAGACCACGCACTAATACTTTTGGGGCTGTTATGCGTGTGCGTCATGCGATGGCCTATGCGATCCATAAATTTTTTAACGACAGAGGATTCACCTACGTACATACACCCATTATTACAGGTTCGGATGCAGAAGGTGCCGGTTCTATGTTTCGTGTAACCACCTTAGATCCCGAAAACCCGGTACGCAACGAAGAAGGAAAGGTAGACCATACCCAGGATTTTTTTGGCAGAGAAACTAACCTAACCGTCTCTGGTCAACTAGAAGGAGAAACATATGCTTTAGCACTGGGTGATATCTACACCTTTGGGCCCACCTTTAGGGCAGAGAATTCCAATACAACAAGACACCTTGCAGAATTCTGGATGATTGAACCGGAGATGGCCTTTTATGACATCAACGACAACATGCAACTGGCACAGGATCTTTTGCAATACCTGATGCAATACGCATTAGATCATTGTCTGAATGACATTACATTTTTGGATAAGCGTGCGGCTGATGAAGAAATATCAAAGCCACAAGCGCAACGCAGTGAACTCGGCCTCCTGGATCGGATTAAATTCATTGTTGAAAATGAGTTCCAAAAACTTACCTACACAGAAGCCTTTGATATTTTAAGGAATTCCAATCCAAATAAGAAGAAGAAATTTCAATACCTTATTGATCAATGGGGCGCTGACCTTCAGTCTGAGCATGAGCGATATCTTGTTGAAAAGCATTTTAATAAACCCGTTATACTTTACAACTACCCTAAGGAAATTAAATCATTCTACATGCGACAGAATGACGATGGGAAAACGGTAGGTGCTATGGATGTGCTATTTCCTGGGATTGGAGAAATAATAGGTGGCTCAGCCCGGGAAGAACGTTACGATAAGTTAGTTTCCAGAATTAAAGAAATGGGTTTACCCGAAGAAGAGTTGAAGTGGTACATTGAATTGAGAAAATTTGGCACTGCACCGCACAGTGGCTTTGGACTTGGATTTGAGCGTTTGATCCTATTCGTGACGGGCATGACCAACATCCGAGATGTCATTCCATTTCCTCGTTTCCCTGGTAATGCTAAGTTCTAAACGCAGCCTCTACCACAGTGATACGCCATAAACCCAATCATCAGAATTAGCGAGACTGCATGAGCACATTCCTTATATTTTCACCCAAATAAGTGAATTAATGGAAACAATAGAACTATAAGGAATTCTTGGCCTAATTTCGCTAGGCTGCCTGACGGCTAGTTTTATAGTTGACCTATTCATTTGGATCAAGTCTGGGATCAAGCTTCCGTTCAATCTCACTTTCCTTGCCCTCCATAAGTCCACTAGATACTCAGCTGCCATCACCATTATTTTGCACGTGATCTTGATTCCTCTAGATCCTGCATCCGAATTTATCTGGACTGACATTTTGCATCCCCATTGGACCGTTCACCAACCTTTTACCAATACTTTCAGTGCTATATAACTCTATTTAATTGCTGTCGTAGTTATTACTTCGTACTATAAAGAGAGGATGAAATATTCCGCATGGAGGACTCTTCATTTCACCTCCTACTTTGCGGCAGTTCCATTATTCATTCATGCGATAGTTACAGACCGTCTGCTTAAAGACAGACCAAAAGATTGGTTTGATACCGAGAAGGCATTTGTAGAACTGTGTGCTGTAGGCGTTTTAGGACTTATTTTCTATAGGTTTATGATCAGGAAATCACCTGAACTCGACAAGGCAGCCACCAGGGCAAGTTAAAATGGCCTCCGCTTAAACGCCAGAAGCGGAATGGTGCCTTGATAGGCTAACTTGCGCGTAATACTTCTTGCAAATATTTTCTCAAAAAGATTGAGCTCATGAGTAAATGTAGTGAGGGTATCTCCTTTCTTGTCTTTGATATATTTATCGATGGCATAAGGAATATCATCATCTATAATTATTTCCAATTTTATTTTGTTATAATTTACGTTCTCTACCATCTTCTCAACCTGCTCCCTTTTCGCATCCACACTTTTATCTACTGCTTCAACCACGTGCACCATGTGAATATTGGAATCAAAAATTCTGGCAAATGGAATAATCGTATCCAATTCTTTCTGTACATTTTTTAAATCAGAAGCGTAAACTACATTCTTAAAGTTGGTATAATTTGCTTTTTCAGGTATAGCAAGCACAGGAGCACTGGAAACATCAATTACCGAAACTGTAGTTCCGCCAAGGGCTACCTTCTTGAGTTTGCTGGCACCCCTGCTTCCCATAATAATAAGATTGTTTTTGTGGGTCTCCGCATAACGTCTTACCGTATCAGCCACGGTATGAGATCGGATGGCAGTAAATTTTACTTTGCTTTTAGCATTGATTTTCTTTTTGCACTCTTTTTCCAATTTGGCACCTTCCTCGAGGGCAATACTGAATAAAGATCTTTCTATTTGCTTCAGCTTCAAATGTGATTTTGGCACGCCATCCAGCCTTACCACATTCAGAATAGTGAATTCAGCTTCGAGTTTACCCGCCATTTGTAAGCCATAATCAATTGCTACCAAAGAAAGGTCAGAAAAGTCAGTCAGAATGAGAATTTTGAGTGCTGCCATAGTCTTAGATTAGAGCAGGCAAAAATAGAGCATTCACAGAGCAGAAAAAAGAAATAGTAGCCGTGGTAGACCGAACAGCAGTTTCAAACCCTATCTGCTTATACTTTAGCGTTTTAAAAATTTATAGGATGCTTTTAGTCCCGACTCCTCCTCTTTAATGGATAAGAAGTAATAACCTGTGGGGAGATCTTTGACCCGAATCCTTATTTCATATTCATCAACTACTTCCTTTTCAATATTCAACACGTTGCCAATAACACTGTGCATGGCCAATTTCACTTCATTGGCATGAGGAGTCTGAAGCTTAACAATCAGGTAATCGGTAGCAGGGTTTGGGTACATCTGAACCAGCTTGGCCATTGGAAAAGTCTCCATAAAGGAATTTTCAGCACTCTGACTGAATCCAGCAACAGAAAGTGCCAATAAAAGCCCAATAAATATAGTTCTAGGTTTATTCACTGATCTATTTACGTAAAAAGGATGCATTTGGGTTTACTAAATCATCAAGCTTATGCCATTATATAGAGGTTTGACACAAATTGTAAGCCAAAGTTTAATCCCGAACGGGATATTTTAGCTTGAAACCTCCTTAAAGGCCTGTGGCAAATAGTCTATAATATCTGACGCCATTAGGGCAACTTGGCCTAATTCAAACTTGGCCAAATCTCCTGCCAAACCATGAACATATATCCCAATTATAGCGACATCCAGGGGATTGATCTTTTGAGCCAAGAGCCCGGTTAATATTCCGGTCAATACATCGCCACTGCCCCCGGTGGCCATTCCAGGGTTACCGGTAGAATTAAAGAATATTTGGCCATTGGGTGACACTATGGCACTATAGGCTCCCTTAATAATAATAATGCATTTCGTCTGGGCCGCGAACTCCCTGACTTTTTCTAATTTATCAAAGTCGTTCTTCCAACCGCCAATGAGTCTTTCTAGTTCACCCGGGTGAGGCGTAAGAAGACTATTGGCCGGGAGCAAATGAATCATTGAAGAGTCCGAAGCGAGGATATTAATTCCATCAGCATCAACTACAATAGGATCTTCTACATTTTGCAATAAATTCTTAAAAGCATTAATTGTATCTGATGATAGTCCAAGACCGGGTCCAATCCCAATGGCAGAATAGACATCTATATTCGGAGCTGTCCCAAAACAAATCTGGTCTTGATCTACAGAGGTCATAGCCTCTGGTACAGCAGTTTGAATAATAGAGTAGCCACACCTTGGAACATGGGTAGTTAATAAGCCAACCCCAGACCTCATGGCAGCTTTGGCCGCCAATACACACGCCCCCATTTTTCCTTCGCTGCCGGCTATTAATAGTGCTCTGCCAAAGTCTCCCTTGTGGGCAAATTTTTTTCTTATAGGAATTTTAATCCTGACGTATTTTTTATCGATCAGATAATTTGAGGTGCTCGCCTCTTTAAGGAACGAATTGCTAAGTCCAATATGGATGGCTTCCCACAGACCGACCCTATTTTCATTCTCAGGAAAAAGAAACGATAACTTTGGAGTTTGAAAAGTAACAGTAAAGTCTGCATGTACAGACTCACTTTCTGTGGGTTTGTCAGCAAAAACACCAGAAGGAATATCAATGGCTACCACAATTCCCGCTGCTTTGTTAATCTCATTCACCACATCAGCGTAAACACCTTCCAGCTTTCTCGATAGGCCTGAACCGAAAATTCCATCAATAATTACATCGCAGTTTTTGAAGATTCCCACATCTGGTTTATCCTTTATTAATGAACTACTCACTTTGTCAGGAAGTCTCTTTTTGTTAATACAAAAATCAATGGACTCTGGCACTGCGCCTTTTATGATCCATACCTTTACATTATAGCCCCATTCGGAAAGCAATCGGGCAATCCCCAAGCCATCACCGCCATTATTACCCGTGCCACATACAATCCCCACTTTTTTAGTGGTGTTAAATTTTTCAGCATACCAATGGACAAATGCCTGACATGCCCGCTCCATAAGATCAATCGAAGCTATAGGCTCATTATTAATGGTGTATAGATCCCATTCCTTGATCTGGAATGTATTTAGTATTTTGAGCATGCTTAGGCGAAGATAAGCATCACACCTGAGTTTTGCATTTTATGACTAAAGACATCCCTCAGGAATTATTAGAAAAGAACTTAATCACCCAGTCGCAATTTGAAAGAATAGATCAAATTGTATCAGGAAAAATTGCCTCTGTGTTTTATGAGTTAAGAACCCTGCTTTATCTGGGTGTAATGTTACTCACTGCGGGCCTGGGAATTTTGATTTATGAAAACATAGGTGAGCTGGGGCACTTGCTTAGCATAATTGACTTGTGTCTGGTTACCCATATTTGTTTTTGGTACGTGTTTGCCAAGGGCGCTCCATTTCCAACTGACAGAGTAAAACACCCCACGCTTTATATTGATTACATCGTTTTACCGGGGAGCCTCCTTTTTTTTTCAGCTCAAGGCTATTTGTACTACTACGGATTCAATCATCCCGCGATCACTTTAACAATTGCGGAAATAATTTTATTGGGCATATCCCTCGCCTTGTTGAACTATCTAAAGACTATGAAAGCAGGCTACACTAGGGAGAATCTCTTAACCGACAAGTGGAGCAGCATGAATGCGGAAGCATTTATTATTTCACAAACAATGGGTGGAAATCAAATAAAGTCGGGGTCATCTGAAGGAGGTGGCGGAAATTTTGGAGGTGGTGGCACCAGTGGCAATTTTTAGTTAGCTTGTATTGACCCAACTTGGATTATGCTAGAAATCAGGCCATGTTGCGAACATTGTGGAATTGACTTACCCAGTAGCTCAACAGAAGCTATGATATGCACTTTTGAATGTACCTTTTGTAAAGATTGCGCGCAGAAGGTATTTAAAAACGTTTGCCCCAATTGTGGAGGTGGATTTAGTCAACGACCCGTACGACCTAAAGAATACCTGGTAAAATATCCAGTCTCCTCCAAAAGAATACATAATCCCAAAGACCTAGGCGAGCATCTTAAGTTACTTGAGAAGCATATCAAAATACCACCCGAAAACAGATAACTGAATTTCAATGCAAAATAAAACACTTGAACAAATCCTGAGTATCGACTACCCTATTATTATGGCCCCCATGTTCCTTATCTCCAATACCGAGATGATCAAGGCTGCCCTTGACAACGGAATTACCGGGGCATTTCCCGCACTCAACTATAGAACGGACAAAGAACTGCGGGCAGCTATCCAGGATATTAAAGCGCATTCGAGCAAGCCATTTGGTGTCAACTTGATTGTAAATAAGTCAAACCCTAAATATAAAACTCAGTTAAAGACCTTGCTCGAACTTGAAGTGGCTTTTATCATTACCTCATTGGGTAATCCAAAAGAAGTGATCGAAAAAGCAAAACAGAAAAATATAAAAGTTTTTTGCGATGTAGTGGACCTCAAGTATGCACAAAAAGTGGAATCACTGGGCGCTGATGCGTTGATTGCCGTCAATTCCGAAGCTGGAGGTCATGCTGGAAAAATTACGCAAAAAGATCTAATTCTTTTGTTAAAAGAAAATTGTAACATCCCCGTCATCTCAGCAGGAGGCATTGCGCGCGGGGAAGATTTAAAAAGAGTCATAGATTGGGGTGCTGCCGGCGCTTCCATTGGTACCCTATTCATTGCCTGCAACGAAGCTGAAATATCGCAAGAGTACAAGCAAGCAGTAGTTGACTATGGGGCCAAAGATATTGTGCTCACTACTAAAATGTCAGGGTCTGCACTTACCGTGATCAACACACCTTATGTTAAAAGCATTGGAACAAAGGCCAACTTTTGGGAGTGGCTTTTGAATAATAATAAATGGCTTAAGAAATACGTGAAAATGTTAATTGCTTTCAGAGGAATGAAGCAAGTGGAGAAGGCAGCTAAAGAAGCAACGTACAAGACAATTTGGTGCGCAGGCCCAGCCATCGAGCATGTTGACAGCATTAAACCCATAACAGACATCATACAAAAACTTACTAAAGAATATTCCCAGGCTAAAGGACAAGGTTCAACAGTTGAGATTTAATAATTGAGGTGATAGTAAATTTTGATTTTTGAATCTTTGAATTAAAACAAATGAAAATCTCTCCATTTAAACTTGAACGATATTTTGATAAATACGAATTCACCGCTCCCTACTTACTGAGTAGTTCGGATTGTGAGCCCCTGCGGCTTAATGAACTTTTGGCACTTGCCGATAATAAAACTATCAGCGAGTGGGATAAATTAAAA
This sequence comes from Cyclobacteriaceae bacterium, assembly GCA_036525835.1. Classification (GTDB taxonomy): domain Bacteria; phylum Bacteroidota; class Bacteroidia; order Cytophagales; family Cyclobacteriaceae; genus ELB16-189. The sequence continues at coordinate 5,190 of DATCZR010000300.1, read as the reverse complement.
CTAGGATACACTGAATCAAAAGGAGATCCTTCTCTGAGAACTGAAATTTGCAAATTACACACGTCTACTTCACCAGATGATGTAATTGTTTTAGTTCCGGAAGAAGGAATATTTATTTCCATGAATGTGCTCCTTGACAAAGGGGATCACGTGATAACTACTTTTCCAGGCTACCAATCTTTGTACCAGGTGGCAGAAGATATAGGATGCCCAGTTTCCAAATGGGAGCCTGACAAAGATTTGAAATTTCAAATTCAAGATTTAAAATCTTTGGTAACCAATAAGACTAAACTTATCGTCATCAATTTTCCTCACAACCCTACGGGAGCATTAATCTCCAAAACAGAACTTAACGAAATCATTAAACTAGCCAGAGAAAAAAATATTTTCATTTTCTCAGACGAGATGTATCGATTCATGGAATACGATGCAGCAGATCGATTGCCCTCTGTATCTGATTTATATGAAAATTCCATTTCACTGTTCGGACTAAGTAAAACATTTGGATTACCCGGATTGCGCATTGGGTGGCTCACCACCAGGAACAACCGAATCATGGAGCAATTGGTCACTTTTAAAGACTACACAACTATTTGTAATAATGCGCCTGGTGAAAAATTAGGAACTATTGCACTACAGAATAAAGAAAAGCTAATTGAAAGAAGTCTTGCAATCATCGAGGGAAATCTTATACTGATTCAAGACTTTGCTAATCGAAACAATGATTGGTTCCATTGGAAAACACCAAAAGCCGGATCAATTGCGTTCCCCGAACTAAAACTTGGTGAACCTCTAATGAATTTTTGTCAAGATCTAATAAACCAAAAGGGGGTGATGCTGCTACCACATGAAGTATACGATTTTTCAAGAACTCATGTGCGCATTGGCTTTGGACGAAAAACATTACCACAAGTACTTGAGGTTTTTGAAGACTACACCAAAGGAAGAGGCTTGTGACCGGACTTGCCAAATACTATAATCCAGCCTAAACCCTAGTCAAGATTACGGGGCCTCATGCCCAAAGAACTGATAGTTCAATGGAATGTATTTTTTCCATTCATCAGGAACCTGGCTTTCCTCAAAAATAGCATCTACAGGGCAGGCTGGGACACACGCATCACAATCAATACAAGTTTCGGGGTCTATATAAAGTTGCTTTCCTGCAGGATCAAATCCCTCCTCTTTACACTCTTGCCCACTTCCATCGGTGCTAATCGGTCCATGAATGCAATCAACGGGGCAAACATCTACACAAGCGGTATCACAAGTTCCTACGCAAGGTTCACAAATGGTATAAGGCATATCGAAAATTGTTTAGAGTTGATGAATGTTATCTTTCTCAATGAGAAAAGTCATAGTCGCAGGTTAAATATAAAAATAAATTGAACTCGAAAAAATATTAGGCGACTTCAAATTGTTATTGTGAAGGAGGCGGGGTAAATTTAAGTAATCTGAAATCTTATGAGTGAAACACAAGCAAACGGTAAAAAAACGACCGTTGAAAAAGACAAAGTGTCCATCAGGTTTGCTGGTGACTCCGGTGACGGAATGCAACTTACCGGATCACAGTTTAGCTTCACCTCTGCCCTTTTTGGCAATGACTTGGCCACATTTCCCGACTTTCCAGCCGAAATACGCGCCCCTCTGGGTACCGTTGAAGGCGTATCCGGTTTCCAGGTACAAATAGGTGGGGTAAATATTTATACACCGGGTGATCTGGCAGATGTTTTAGTTGCCATGAACCCTGCCGCGTTGAAATCAAATCTGAGATATGCCAGAGTAGGCGGTACCATCATTTTGGATATGGACGCATTCGATAAAAGAAATATCGAAAAAGCGGGCTTTAACAGCAATCCGGTAGAAGATGGATCACTTGACGGTTATAATGTGGTGGAAGCTCCCATTTCATCACTCACCAAAACAGCCTTAGACGGAATTCAATTGGATAATAAAAGCATTATGCGATGCAAAAATATGTTTGCGTTGGGCATGATGTACTGGCTGTTCGACCGTAGTCTTAGTGATACAGAAAAATACCTGGATAATAAATTTAAGAAAACGCCAGCCTTGGCTGAAGCCAATAAGAAGGCCTTGCATACTGGATATCATTTCGCTGAAACGATTGAGGCACTACCCTCCATGTACAAGGTGCCTGCAGCAAAGATTGAACAAGGAAAATACAGACACATATCAGGAAATGTGGCTACCGCCTGGGGCTTTATGGCTGCCAGCGAGAAAATTGGTAAGAAATTATTCTACGGCTCATACCCCATAACTCCTGCAAGCGATATTTTACATGAACTGTCGAAATACAAACATTTGGGTGTAATCACACTGCAAGCTGAGGACGAGATAGCAGCGGTTTGCTCCGCGTTGGGAGCAAGTTATGCCGGACAAATAGGACTTACAGCCTCTTCAGGCCCCGGCATTGCCTTAAAAGGGGAAGCCATTGGATTAGCCATCATGGCTGAACTTCCATTAATAATTGTGGATGTACAACGAGGCGGACCATCTACAGGACTACCAACAAAAACTGAGCAGGCAGATATTAATTTGGCATTGCATGGCCGAAATAGTGAGAGTCCATGTATCGTGCTAGCGGCAAGTACACCATCCAATTGCTTTGAATTTGCCTACATAGCTACCAAATTGGCCTTTGAGCACATGACTCCGGTAATCTTGCTTACCGATGGGTATCTCGCCAACGGATCAGAACCTTGGAAATATCCTAAGATGTCTGAATTGCCTGAAATCAACGTACCCACTGCAAAACCCAACGGTAGCGCGTACATGCCCTACCTGAGGAACAAAGAAACTCTAGCCCGGTATTTTGTAGCCCCAGGCACACCAGGATTTGAGCATCGTATAGGTGGACTCGAGAAACAAGAAAATACTGGCAATGTCTCCTATGATCCTGCAAATCATGAGACAATGGTTCGAGTTCGTGCAGAAAAAGTGGAACGGGTAGCCAACTACATCCCTGAACAACAGGTAATGGGCGAAGGCAAAGGAAAACTACTAGTGGTCGGTTGGGGCGGTACCTTCGGCAGTTTGCATACCTCAGTATCAGAATTATGGAAAGCAGGAAAAGATATTGACCATGCCCACTTTAATTATATCAATCCGCTTCCTAAGAACACCGAAAAATTGTTTTCCAGCTACGAAAAAATAATTGTGTGTGAATTGAACATGGGGCAGTTTGCTTCTCACTTAAGAAGCAAGTTCCCCCATTTAACTTTTGAATCTTACACTAAAATTCAAGGCCTGCCATTTACAGTGACCGAATTAAAAGAAAAGTTTCTTGACCTATTAAAAGCATAACTTATGGCTGACGTTGCAGAAAAAAAAGAAGGACCAAAGTTGACGAAAAAAGATTTTGCCAGTGATCAATTGGTGAGATGGTGTCCCGGATGTGGGGATTATTCTATTCTGTCGGCCATGACGGCTGCTTTACCTCAACTGGACATTCCAAAAGAAGATATTGTGTTTATTTCAGGAATTGGTTGTGCTGCTCGATTCCCTTATTATATGAATACCTATGGTTTTCATACAATTCATGGAAGGGGCCCTGCTGTAGCTACTGGTGTAAAATTGGCCAACCCAAAACTAAGTGTATGGGAAATTCAGGGGGATGGTGATGCGTTGGCAATTGGAGGCAATCACTTTATCCATGCACTGAGGCGAAACATCGACATTAATATTTTATTGTTTAACAATGAAATTTATGGATTAACAAAAGGTCAGTACTCTCCCACCTCACCAACCGGATTGGTAACAAAGTCAACTCCTTTTGGTGCTGTCGAGAGGCCATTTCATGCAGGGGAGTTGGTAATTGGTGCGCAAGGAACTCACTATTCTCGCACCATTGATACCAATCCAAAATTGATGACCGAGATTTTTGTGAGGGCTGCTAAACATGTAGGTACCTCTATGGTGGAAATTTTACAAAACTGCGTCATTTTCAATGATGATGCGCATGGAAATGTGACCGACCGTACCAAACGAGATGACTTTCAACTTCACATAGAACATGGCAAGCCAATGCTATTCGGAAAAGATAATCAGAAAGGGCTAAGATTAAATGGGCTTAAGCTTGAGGTGGTAACGCTGGGCGAAGACGGCATTACAGAGAAAGACATTCTCGTTCATGATGCTCATGACTCCGATTCCACCCTGCATATGATGCTGGTGCGTTTAAAACCACCACAGTTCCCAATGGTGTTAGGAGTTATCCGCGAAGTGGAAGCTCCTGCCTATTCTGCAAGGCTGGAGGAAGAAATTAATTTGAGCAGCAAAAAATCAAATTACGCTAACATGGACGATCTCCTGAATAGTGGCGAAACCTGGGAAGTGAAATAATGGACAGCGAAGCACTAATCATATTCTTTTTTGCGGGCGTAATCATGGTAGGAGCAGGTGTACTTGTTTCCAGTTTGGTGGCACCCACATCAAAAAATGATCAAAAAAAAGAACCATATGAATGTGGAATCCCTACCCAGGGTCCATCCATGATTCAGTTTAAAGTGGGTTATTATCTGTTTGCCATACTTTTTTTAATCTTCGATGTTGAAACCGTGTTTATCTTTCCCTGGGCTGTGGTGATGAAAAAGGTGGGCATGGCTGCTTTCATTGAAATTATCATATTTTTTATCGTGCTGGGTTTAGGATTAATCTATGCCTGGAAAAAGAAAGCATTGAAATGGGAGTAAACCAAAATACCATAGATCCAACGGAGCATGAAAAATTGCTGAAAGACTTTCCTGGAGAGGTAAGGAAAGGTCCGGGCAGCAACATTGTAATTACTTCCGTGGATGGCGTGGTGAATTGGGCACGTGCCAATTCACTATGGCCATTGGTGTTTGGCACCAGTTGCTGCGCCATAGAAATGATGGCCACCGGAGCAAGTCGGCATGATTGGTCGCGATTTGGAACAGAGGTCGCACGTGCCACACCCAGGCAATCTGACCTGATTGTGATCGCCGGAACAATCGTAAACAAAATGGCTCCCGTTCTGAAAAGACTTTATGATCAAATGGCTGACCCGAAGTACGTCATCGCCATGGGCGCATGTGCTACATCTGGAGGTCCCTTTTATTATAATACCTATTCTGTAGTAAAGGGTGCCGATCACATTATTCCTGTAGATGTATACGTGCCAGGATGCCCCCCAAGACCAGAAGCACTGCTGTA
>DATCZR010000299.1:0-6446 GCA_036525835.1 Cyclobacteriaceae bacterium | reverse complement strand
TGGGTGCGGTTTCAATTACGTGTATGGCAACCTCGTCACATCCTCCCCCTATTCCTTTTACAACCCGAATGTCAGTGAGTGAACCGTCGCGGTTGACTACAAACTCCACAAAAACCCTTCCCTCAATTGCCATTCTTCTGGCCTGTGCCGGATAATTCATTCGCTCAGCCAGATCTTTATAAAAAGCTTCAAAACCACCTACAGGCGCAGCAGGTGTCTCTACAACAGTAAAAATAGCATCAACATCTTCTTTTTCAGCTTCAGGCACATCTGGTAGTACTGTAATCTTCTCAATCCGCGTATCCTCGTTCATTTCAATGTCAATACTAATTTTAACCTCCTCCATAATTTCCTCTTCATCGGGCACCTCTATAATAGAAGGTTGAGTAACGGCTGGGGGTGGAGGTGGGGGAATTTCAGTTGGAGGTATGTCGTTTAATATTTCAAATGAATTAACACTTCTCTCTTGTAAATCAATAGTTGATTTATCATAACTCTTCCATTCAAAAGCCATGATCATCATCGATAACGTCAAGACCATACTGAACCCAAAAATGAGTCCCTTATACTTTTCAAGGTCAGCTTTTGGATACTTCTTGATTTCTATTCCGTTAATTTCTATTCCCATGGCTATAAAGGCTTAGTGATAATTAAGTACCCGGTATAGTGAAAATAGACTCTAACAAGCTGAATTGTAATGACTTTCGTCATTACGCCAAATAATTTGAAGTCATCCAACAGGGGGTCAACAGAAAATCCGTTTTACGCGCAATACTTATCCATAAAGTAAATTTGAGGCCGTAATACCTAGTTTATCGAAGCTAAAAATTAGGTGTTGATTGATAATAGAGCCAATATATGGCTATATTACATTGACATAGTGAGTATACTCCAATATTGAGTTTATACTTTTACGCCATATCATCAACCCATGAATATACCATCACGATTACTGCTCAGCTTTGTCCTGACGGTTCTAATTTTTGCGTGTAAGGATGATGAGATCACCAAAGTTTTAAAGAACTGCAACGTGGCCACTTATTCAGATGGCTTCAACGATGCGGATACTGCATTTGTCGACTTCGGGAGACTTACGGTCGATTTTAAAGACGATACAATTGTAGTCAAGATGGAATTGGCAACTATACCTTCAGAAATAACTTTCAATAATGATGCATTGGCCATCAATGCATTGAATTTCTTCTGGGAAGTTGCTTTCGATGTAGATCAAAGTGGGGCCAGAGATGCTGGGGATTTATCCTTCATTATTTCTAAATTCAAGTTCGAGCAAGGCGAAGTTAATGGCAATATTCTGGATAAAACTCAGAAAAATATTTGGGAGCAGTTGGATGACAATAGCCGAAAGACAATCTCCAATCTTACTGACGTGACAATTGCCATGAACCAGTTTACAATAAGAGTACCACTTACAATTGACGAAAAATTAAGGAGCATTGAATGCGACACTGAAGTTTATTTTTTCTCTGGCTACTTTACCGGAACTAAATCTTACAGTGATCATAGTCCTAATTGACAATCAGTTTAATGCTTCAATTTTTCAAAGCTTTTGAGTACTATTATATTCAACTGATAGAACCTAATTAGCACCTTGGTAATTCATAAATTAATTACATGATCTCCTATTTTTCTAAACATTATAGAATTTATCTAATTACGCTAATTACAGTACTAAATGCTTGTACGTTACTTAATAAAAAAGAAGAACCTACCCTCATACTCACCAATGGGCATATCTGGACAGGCAAAGAGTCAATGGACTTCGTTGAAGCTATTGCTATAACTGAAAATACAATTACGCAGATAGGAACCTCAGAATCCATAGCTGGTTTGTCAGGTCCTGACACCAAGATCATTGATCTTCAGGGCAAACTTGCAACAGCTGGATTCAACGATGCACACATTCACTTTCTGAAAGGATCTTTGGGGCTTACTCAGGTTGAACTTTCAAAAGCGGAGTCACTGAAAGACGTGATCAGCATGACACAACAATTCATTGAGGAAAATACCGATAAAGAATGGATCACCGGAAGAGGGTGGCAGTACACTTTTTTTGAAACTGGTCTACCTGATCATCAAACCATGAAGTTTACAGATATTGATCAACCCGTTTTCATCAGGGCTTATGATGGGCACAGCGCTTACGCCAATAAAAAAGCATTGTCGATAGCAGGAATTACGTCTGCAACTGTCTTCAACGGTTTTGGCGAAGTAGTGAAAGACAAAAAAGGCGAGCCAACTGGCACCCTCAAAGAAAATGCCATGGGGCTCGTTGATAAGTTCGTTCCGCCCCTATCTAAAACTGATAAGCTGGATGCCCTCCGCAAAGGCTTGGAGCTGGCAGCCTCCCTGGGCATCACCAGCATTCAAGATGCGAATGGAGATGAATCTGATTTAAACCTATTTATCAAATTGTTGGATCAACGAGAATTGACGGTACGATATGCAGCAGCTTTCTCGGTGGATGAAAACACCAGCAATGAAGCCATTGATAGATTTTCAGTTTTAAAAGATAGCATTGGATTAATCAATCAATACATTCGTGCTGATGCGATCAAGTTTATGATCGATGGCGTAATCGAATCCCACTCTGCAGCTATGCTTAAACCCTACGCAGACTTGCCAGCTGATTCGAAAGATAAATATGGCTCTCCTACCATGCCTTTTGCTCGCTATAATGATTTGGTGAAACTGGTCGATCAAAAAGGATTTAGGATCTACACCCATGCCATTGGTGATAGTGGAGTGCGCGTTGCCCTGAATGCGTATGAATCGGTACTGAAAGAAAATAAAGCAAGGGAAAGAAGACATCGCATCGAGCACATCGAAACTATCTCTCCACTTGATATCGACAGGTTCGCCAAGCTGAATGTATTGGCCAGTATGGAACCCAATCACGCACAACCAGGACCTGGTGAAAGCGTCTGGGAGAGAGCGATCGGACCTGAACGCCTTCCTTATTCTTTTGCCTGGAAGGCATTGCTTCAAAGTGGCGCCAATTTGGTTTTTAGTAGTGATTGGCCTGCAGCGTTTAGCATAGACCCGATAAGGGGATTACATGTGGCGGTAACCCGCACCAACCCTAAAGGATTCCCTGAAGGTGGCTGGATCCCTGAACAAAGAATTAGCCTCCCGCAAGCCCTAAAAGCCTACACCTTTAGTGGTTCCTTTTCTTCATTTGAAGAGAACAAGAAAGGACTGGTTGCGCCCGGGTATCTGGCTGATGTAATCGTATTTTCTGAGGATTTATTTAAAATAGACTCCTTGCAAATTAATGATACAAAAATTTTACTTACCATTTTTGATGGAAAGGTCATCTATAATCAAATGAATTGAACTCTTCTTCCTCCTGTATAATTCTGGTGGCTTTCAGAATCCACTAGCTGTATCTTAGTTTCAATCACCCATTCTTACCATGAAAAAACTAGTCATTCTATTATCGTTTCTCTCCTGTCACGTCAGTGCTCAATTGAATATTGGTTACCAGCGTCCGGTAGAAGAGATTGCCAGCCTGTTAGAGGCTCCTCTTACACCCATTGTCAATTTCTCACCTGATAATACGTGGATGGTTTTGCTGGATCGCTCTGACTATCCCAGCATAGAGGAACTATCAAGACCTGAACTTCGCATTGCAGGACTCCGCATTAATCCGGAAAACTTTGGCAGGAGCCGAGGATCCTACCTAATCGGATTAAAACTCAAGAACCTGGATGACAAGAAAGAATACACTGTGACCAACCTGCCTGATCCGCTGCTAATAAGTGATTTAACTTTTTCGCCGGACAGTAAAAAATTCGCCTTTTTACAAAATTACAACGATCGAATTGAACTCTGGATAGTCGATATCGAGTCAAAAAATGCATCGAAACTTACAGACCGAAATATTAATAACGTGTTCTCGGATTCTTTTCATTGGCTCTCAAATTCTCAACAAATTCTATTCACGGCTGTTCCCACTAATCTAAGGCCAGTACCACCTAAATCAAGAGTTCCCAAAGGACCTGTGATTGAAGAGAATCTGGGAAAACAGGCACCATCACGCACGTATCAGGATTTATTAGAGAATCCCTACGATGAGGACTTGTTTGATTACTACGGATCATCTGAAGTGGTCATCAAGCAACTCGGTTCAGGAGAAAAAACCATCGGTACAAAAGCACTTTATCAGTCAGCCAGTCCCTCACCGGATGGCAAAATGGTCATGATTGAGAAAATCCATAAGCCGTACTCTTATTTAGTACCCTATTACAGATTCCCGACTAAGATTGAAATTGTAGATCTGACAGGCAAGCTAATCAAAGATGTAATTGATATTCCACTTACTGATAATATTCCAAATGGATTTAACGCAACTCAAACCGGGCCACGCGGCCACAGTTGGCGCACTGATATGCCCGCCACTGTATACTGGGTAGAAGCCCAAGATGGAGGCAATCCAAAAACAGAAGCAACCATTCGTGATAAGGTATTTCAACTTTCCGCTCCGTTTACCGGGCTGGCAACTGAACTCATCCAATTACCATTGAGGTATTCCGGCATTCGTTGGGCAAAGTCTGATGTTGCCTTGGTATACGAGACCTGGCGCAGCGATCGAAAGCTGAGGGTATATCAACTTAACCCTACTACAAAATCTAAAAAGGTAATCATAGATCGCTCTACAGAGGATGCATACAATGACCCGGGCAGTTTTATCACTACCACCAATCAATTTGGACAGGATGTTGTACTTATCACCAAAGATAATTCGGTATTATTAACTGGAAGAGGATCATCGCCTGAAGGTGATATGCCTTTCATTGACAAGATGAATCTGGCCAACGGAAAAAAGGAAAGACTTTGGCAATGTAAGGCTCCTTATTATGAACGCGCCATCAATATTCTCGATGAGAATAAAATCTCTTTCGTTACTTCTCGCGAATCTCAAACTGAACCACCTAATTATTTTATTCACACGGCCAGTTCAAAAGAGCCAGTACAACTTACCTATTTTGAGCATCCCTATCCACAATTAAAAGGAGTAAAAAAGGAGGTGCTTCATTACAAACGTGAAGATGGGGTTGACTTGACGGTAGATTTGTATTTACCGCACGGATACAAGAAAGAAGATGGACCGCTTCCTGCCATTGTTTGGGCCTATCCTCGAGAATTTAAGTCGGCTGAAGCAGCCAGCCAGGTAACAGGATCGCCTTACTCATTTACCCGCATCAGTGCAGGTGGTGTGTTATTCTGGGTAACACGTGGATATGCGGTGCTTGATGATGCCGCGATGCCTATCGTGGGAGAAGGTGATGCTGAACCCAATGACACCTACATACCTCAATTGGTAGCTAGCGCAAAAGCGGTGATCGATTATACAGCAAGCTTGAAAATTGTAGACCCAAATCGAGTGGGAATTGGAGGACATTCCTATGGAGCATTTATGACAGCCAACCTTTTGGCTCACTCCGATTTGTTCAGGGCTGGTATTGCAAGAAGTGGTGCTTATAACCGCACGCTGACCCCATTTGGATTTCAAGCAGAAGAAAGAACTTATTGGGAGGCACCTGAAATCTATTATCAAATGTCACCATTCTCCTATGCCAACCAGGTGAACGAACCAATCTTAATGATCCATGGTGAGGCGGACAACAACAGCGGAACCTTCCCTATCCAAAGTGAACGCTTCTACAACGCTATCAAAGGCCATGGGGGAACTGCCCGGTTTGTCAAACTACCATATGAAAGTCACGGCTATCGAGCCAAGGAATCACTACTGCACATGCTATGGGAAATGGACAACTGGCTGGAGAAATATGTGAAGAAACCGGAAACTGTTGGTGGCAACAAAAAGGTGATTATTGAAAAATAAGGATTAGTCAACTCGTAGCTACTTATTTACATCCAACTCAAAATCTTTAAGACGAATATCATCTAATCCACTTTGATCAAATGGGTCCTCCATGTGTTCTTGCACATTATAAAGGGAGATTAATATAAACCCTTTTAAAGCAATCACCATATAAAGAACAAGATATGGAGTGTCATAGCCTACCTGATACAAAAAGGATGGAATATAAATGAAGGGAAAAATATAAATAAACACGAGACAATAAGCCCGCAAACTAATTGGTGTCCTGTGCCTGTTAACAGCCATCACCGTTTCAATACCCTGGTGAACATCCTTCATAAATCGAAATATCTTATAAGCTAGTCCGTTGGATATGCTTTGTTTTTGATCCTGCACAAACGTAAAAACCTTTTGGACCGCTGCTCTCACAATATCCTCATTCCCAGAATTCATTAAATAATCGTTTAAAAATAAAGGGATATTCACGAGAATGCTGCTGACCTCTTTTCTTTTCTCAGGTAGCAACTTTTCCGTGTTCTCAAAGCAATAGTAGATAGCCATTAAACCAGACTTCATTCGACTTAAATATTCCAGTGACTTC
>DATCZR010000298.1:0-4073 GCA_036525835.1 Cyclobacteriaceae bacterium | reverse complement strand
CCAAGGATCCGGCTACTGATGAGGAACTGGCGGGTCTCAAAAAAACCATTGTCATGCGTCATATTGCCTGGCTTACTGCGCTGCGTCATGCCATGCGTCAATTAAGACCGTGGGAAACTTATCGCACTAACAAGCGCAATTCTGAATGGGTAGAAGCACTGCACATTCCAGAGCTGGAGTCTTCGTTAGAGGATGATCTGAAAAGTTATTTGTCTGCTGAGGAATATAAAGAAGTGCTGGGTACTACCAACAAAGCTGCTGCAGTGTTGCGCTTGCAATCCAATCACCTAAGGCAGCTTAAAGAGAGAGGTTTGATTTGGGAATTTTCTTTTTTGGAGCTGGAATCTTCGATATCCAACTTGATCAATCATCAGGGTAAGTCAGAACGCATAAAGAATTTTCCATACCCAAGACAATACGCTACGTTGGGCTACGATTTTGTTAACATCTTTATTTTATTGTTACCTTTTGGTATCGTTCCGGAGTTTTCAAAATTGGGTGCCAGTCTATCTGGAAACTTTCCCGTAGTGGGTCCTTATTTTGTGTGGCTAGGGGTTCCATTTTCTGCCATTGTTTCCTGGGTGTTCAACACCATGCAGCGCATTGGCACGGTGGGGGAAAATCCTTTTGAAGGTTCAGCTAATGATGTACCTATTTCTACGATATCCAGAGGTATAGAAATAGATCTGTTGGAGATGCTCGGAACAGAAAAGGATTTGATGCCCGCGCAATATCCACAGAATTCGGACACGCAGATGTAAAATTTTCATTCACCAATAAACTGATAGGTGGGGCTGCTCTGATGCTAACTTTGCTATTTACTTTGCTTCAAATTAAACGCCTTCTCCATTTCAGCTTTGGCGTTAATCTTACTTTCGATCGGATAGTATTCGTTGGCTTTTATAGAATAGTGATATAACGATTCCCAGCGGGAAGGTTGTTGCACAATTTGTGCAATGGCATTCACGATGTAGTCCACTTCACTGTCGGTCATAATGGGATGCAGAGATAGTCGCACCCAACCTGGTTTTTCAGAAAGATCTCCTAAATCAATCTTCTGTGTGATGTGGTGTGATTGTTCCTTAGTGACGTGAAGCAAATAGTGTCCGTAGGTTCCGGCACAGGAACAGCCACCGCGTACCTGTATGCCAAAGTGATCGCTGAGCACCCGTACCAGTAAGTTGTAATGAAGCTTTTCAACATAAAATGAAAGTACACCGATGCGCCTTTCATTTAGGTCGCCCATGATGTGAAGTGTCGGGATTTGAGATAAACCTTTAACGGCCCTTTCTATTAGTCTTTCTTCCTTTTCACATATAGCAGATGTAGTCATCAGTTCTTTCAACCGGATAGCAAGCGCTGCCTTAATGGTTTGTAAAAACGCAGGTGTCCCGCCATCTTCACGAGTTTCAACATCTTCATAGTATTGGTGCTCGCCCCATGGATTGGTCCAGGTGACGGTGCCACCTCCCGGTTGATCCGGTATGCGATTAGAATACAACGATTTATTGAAAACCAATACACCCGTACTTCCTGGTCCACCAAGAAATTTGTGCGGACTGAAGAAGATGGCATCCAGTGAAGCGTCCGGGCTATCAGGGTGCATGTTCATATCAACGTAGGGGGCAGAAGCGGCAAAATCGACAAAACAATATCCTCCGTAGCGATGCATAAGCGCAGCCAATTCATGATAAGGGGTTATGATGCCCGTTACATTGCTGCAGGCAGTGAACGAACCAATCATTGTTTTGCGGTGCTTATATTTTTTTAGTTCCGTTTCCAGGTTTGCTAAATTGACTAGAAGGTTGTCGTCCGGGGGAATAACCACCACATCCACTTCGCACTCCAACCAGGATGTTTGGTTGGAGTGGTGCTCCATATGTGTAATAAAGACAACGGGCTTTTCTTCATCTGGTAAAGTATAGTTGGGCTTAGCCTTTTCAGGAATATGCAATCCCAATATGCGTTGTAGCTTAGCCAGTACGCCTGTCATACCACTGGAAAAGGTGAGAACGGCATCACCCTCATTGGCGTTTACATGTTTTCTGATAATGTCATGTGCAATTTTGTAAGCGTGGGTCATCGATTCACCGGTAAGGCTTGACTCACTATGTGTGTTACCAACCAGCGGACCAAATTTATTGGTGAGTGCGTCCTCTATGGGCTTGTACAGTCTGCCGGAAGCAATCCAGTCGGCATAGATGAGCTTTTTTTTTCCAGCTGCAGTTTGCACTGTTATATTGTGTCCGATTGTGTTGGCGGCAATTGAGTCAAAATTGGTGTTTGTCGTTGCCGCTTTAATTGAGGTTAGCACTTCGCCCATCGTTCCGTAAATTTTTATCTCAATTTAGGGTATTCTGAAGTCTCAGCAAAGACTAAAAGTGAGGGGGTGCTACTTGGATAGTTCAAAATACTAGTAAATTGCAACATAAGCAGGGCAGTGTAACTTTATCAGAAGGTTGCTATTACCTTCTATTTCATTTCAATAAATCATTCCAAAAATAGCGCCTTCAAATGGACGAAAGTTTACTAAGAACAGCAGAAAATTAATTTAAAAAATTTATGCCTGGCACCAGGCATTAGTTTCCGGTACCATTACTTTTTTCCCCAAATTTTGAAGGTGCCATAAAAACTCAACTAATGCTGTGCTTACCTAATACCTTATTTATTTGATTAACGCGACTGTCTCACAATCATTAACGGTTACTTTCTTCTAAATTGATATTCTTTTTTTATTGATGTCTCCTAATTCAGCAATTCCACTAAGTTTTAATAAATTGTAGATGCTTAGTATCACTTTAATGAAAATCATCAATCCTATGAAATGCGTTAGATCCATTATACCGTTTATTTTATTGGCGATTGTAATCTCAGGTTGTGAACAAGATATTTTATTGCTTTCGGTTAGATCTCCTTCTGGAAATAATGAAGTAGACTTTTATATAACCGATGAAGGCGAAATGGCATACTCAGTTAAGCATAATGGAAAAATAACAATAGACACCTCATACATGAGCTTTGACTTTAAGGGTCAGTCGTCTATGCGTAAAGGTCTGCGGATGACAGGATCTGAAAGTAAGACCTTTACCGAAACCTGGGAGCTTCCTTGGGGTGAGCAACGCTATGTAGTAAACGATTATAAGGACCTTGTCATCCATCTAGAGGAAAAACAGGAACCTAGTAGAAAATTGGATGTCATCTTTAAAGTGTACGATGATGGAATTGGATTCAGATACCACTTCCCTGAGCAATCCAATATGTCAGAGGTCATCATCATGAATGAGAACACGCAATTCAAACTCACCGGTAATCATAAAGTGTGGTGGATACCTGGAGATTGGGACATTTACGAACACAAGTACAATGAAACCCTACTGAATAAAGTAAATGCGATCAGCAAAAGAAATCATCCCAACTTGTCATCTACTTACATTCCTTTCAATGCGATTAATACTCCGGCAACCATGAAGACTGACGATGGCGTGTACCTGAGCTTACATGAAGCCAGCCTCATCGACTATGCCGACATGACTTTACTTGTGGATACCGTCCATTTGACTTTACAAAGCGGACTGGTTGGTTCGGATTTACTTGGGTACAAAGTGAAAGGGTCTGTGCCGTTCAGTACACCATGGCGCACCATACAAATTGCCGACAGAGCCGGTGATCTCATTGAATCAAAGCTCATCTTGAATTTGAACGAACCCAATAAGCTGGGAGATGTTTCCTGGTTTACACCAACCAAGTATGTGGGTATATGGTGGGAAATGCATTTGGGAAAAAGTACATGGGATTATGCCGGCACGCAGGACATGGGCAGTTGGGAAAGCCTGGCGAATGTGAAACCTTCTGGTAAGCATGGCGCAACTACGGCTAATGCCAAACGATACATCGACTTTGCCGCGGCCAATAACATACATGGTTTGCTGGTGGAAGGTTGGAATACGGGTTGGGAGCATTGGGTTGGGTTTGAAGATCGTGAAGGTGTGTTTGATTTTGTAACACCCTATCCCGACTATGACTTAAAAGAAGTTGTGCGCTATGGCAGAGAAAAAGGAGTGGAATTGATTATG
>DATCZR010000297.1:0-6405 GCA_036525835.1 Cyclobacteriaceae bacterium | reverse complement strand
TGCGGGCGATTGTGCTCATTTTTTTCAAATCAAGTCTAACCATCTTTTCAAAGATAATGTGGACAGGTATACAGGAGATACCCCGACTTTTGAGGAAACTCCTCGATCCCAAGCGGATTATGAATTGGCTAAGGCCCTGCTCGACGGATTTCCACAATATTTACTAGATCACCCGAATCAAACCTTTGGTTGTCCGGATTGCTCAGATCAGGGCGGCATTCATTTGTACTATTCACCGGGGAATCTGCAGTACTTTTGGCACATTGATACGTTTGTAGATAATCTACCTGCTGAAATCAGGGATTACATCAACGAGATAAAAGCGGTAGTAGCTGAATTAAAAAAGTAGTGTTTATGCAAGCTCTCTTAAGTCAACCGGTACCACCCTTGATATACCTTTCTCCACCATGGTGATTCCATAAATAACATCTGTGCTTGTCATGGTGCGTTTGTTGTGCGTCACGATTACAAACTGGCTGTCCTTACTGAAATTGCGAATGATGTTATTGAACTTGTCAATGTTGGCATCATCCAGCGGGGCATCCACCTCATCAAAAATACAGAACGGTGCCGGCTTAAGCAGGTACATAGAGAACAGCAGGGCAGTAGCCGTAAGCGTTTTCTCTCCACCCGAAAGCTGGTTGATAGTCAGTGGTCTTTTTCCCTTTGGTTTGGCGATAATATCAATATCCGATTCTAACGGCTTGGTAGGATCCACCAACTTCAGGTCACAGTCATCTCCTTCAGCAAATAGTGATCTGAAAACTTCTACAAAGTGCTCCTTTATTTTCAGGAAAGCTTCCATGAAGGTTTGACTCGCTACATTTTCAATCTCTGTAATGGTCTTGAACAACGATTCCTTTGCTGCCAATAAATCCGCTTTTTGCACATTAATGAAGTCGTTGCGTTCCTTGATTTCATTGTAAGCTTCCATGGCCATGGGATTTATCTGTCCCATGTTCTCCATTCTGTCTCGTATTTTGGTTACTTCATTACGCAGTTTTTCTTCGTCTGGTACATTTTCATCCTCTGCTGCAGCGACTGATCCAATGATCTGATCCAGCTCCACTTTAAATTCAATAGATAACCTTTCCTTAACTGAATTGAGCTCCAACTTGCTTTCACTGAGTTCGTTTTGCAATTGCATCAACAAAGTATCAATATTCTGTCTTTGATGCTGAACTTCTCTAAGGTCTTTATCGAATTGATCTATTTCACCACGAGCTGAGTAATATTCTTTTTCCGCTTCACCCAGTCCTTTCTCCATGTCCTCTTTATGTGCGTACATGGAAATCAGCTCCTCATCGTTACTTTGGGTTGTCTCGATGATTGTTTTAATTTCTTCTTCGTTATTCTTAAGCTCTTCCTGGTTGGATTCAATGCGTAGGCTACTTTGATCCATTGACTCCTGTTTGAACCTCACTTCTTGCTCAAGACTTTTTACCCGATTTTCTTGTTGATGAAATAATATATTTTGTTCATTGAAGGCAGCTGATTTTTGAGATAAGATTTCGTTTTGTGCATTGAAATCTTCGGTGATCAGTTTTAATTTTTCTTCATCCTGATGAACTTCTTTTAAGGCTAGTTCTGCCTTAGGTTTCAGTTCTTCAATTTCCTGAATCAGGTTTTGAATTTTCTCCTGAATGTCTTCTCTGCGCAAATCTGCCGAACTAAGCATTTGCGAAAACTGCTCTTTCTTGGTGCGAACGGAAATGAATTCATCATTTACCATTTTAATTTCACCTTGAGCTTCCTCTATTTGTTGCTTTAAGGTGTTGTTGCGCAGGCGCTCGAGTTCTCGCTGTTTGTCAAGTAGGCCCTGTCTGATATCTTCAACCTTTCTTGTCAGCTCTTTGATCTCAATGTCGAGCTTCTCCAGATTTTTAGCTCGTCCTATCTTTTTACCCTCAAAGAGTCCGACAGATCCACCGGAAAGACTGAATCTTCTCTTCGTAACCTTTCCATTTTTGGTGATGAAGGTATTTCCGTCTTCTACAGGTATGGTTTTGATGTCTCCATCGTGTACATATACCTTATCAAGAATAAAGGCCATCAGCTTTCCATACTTTTGGTCGAACTCCATGATTTGAGTTGCAGGAAAAGCATTGGAATACATTTGAATATCTGAAGGAACAAATTTCTCAAATGCATCAAGAATAAAGAAGTTGGCCTTGCCTTTGCTGGCATCACTTAGTATGTTGATGGCCTCATAGGCCTCTGCCTCATGCTGAACTATATAATAGTTCAAATAGGGCTCAAGGAAGTTTTCAACGGCAACGCGATAATCTTCACTGGTAGAGAGGATGTCAGATAGGAGTGGAGCATTTTTTGTCCACCCCACATTCTTTTTCAAAAACTTAATGGCTTCTGGAAACCCTTCCAGGTTTTCCACTAATGATTTAGTCAGTTGGTATTCGTTTTGACGAGCATCAAGTTTACGCCCTACTTCCGTCATCTCTTCACGGATCATCTCAATCGTTTTCTCTAACGAAGTAGTCCGTTGCTGCACTTCTGACTCATCATTTTTCAATTTGGTCAAGTATGCATTTTTTTCGCTGATTTCATCTTGTAGTACAATCAGCTTCTGCTCAAAATCAGCAACACTTGCGCTTTTTTGGCTGCTGTCCGTTGTGGTCCGTTCAATTTCTTGCTTAAAGGAAGAAACCTGAATTTCGCGAATCTCTAAGCCCTTGTTGAGTTGGTATGATTCATCTTGTTTGCTGCGATGCTCTTTCCGTAATGCATCTACTTCACCCTGCAATGTGTAAGTGGAAGCCTTTTGTGTGTCGTATTCTGTTTTTAATGATTCAGCTTTAGTTGAAATTTCTTTTAGCAAAGTTTCCGCATTTTCTTTTTCTGCCTCTAAACTTTGAATACTAAAGCGTGCTCTTTCGTTGCTGGCTTTATCTTGTTCTATTTGATCTTTCAGGCTTTGAGCTCTGTCATTGAGGAATCGAAGGCGCTCATTCTTAATCTGCTTCTCACTCTCGTATTGACGAATCTTACCCACAAACTCATTGATTGCTTTTTGCCTGGATGAAAGGGTGCTCTCTTTTACGATTAACTCAGCTTTTGATTTTTCGATCAATGCTTCTTTCTCTGCAATTTCAGCGGCTAGCTTAGCTTTGCGGTCATTTTCACTGGCAACTTGCTTATTAATGGTGTCAAACTTTCCTTTTTGCTTTTTGACAACAAGCTTGGCCAGTTGAATACTCTTTTGTTTGTACTCTTCTTTTATTCTGTAAAATGTCTCTGTTTGCTTGGCCTGCTTCTCCAGGCTCTTCATGTTTTTTTCTATTTCGAAAAGTAGATCTTCCACTCGCTCCAGGTCTGCATCCGTATCTTCCAGTTTCCGCAGTGTCTCCTTCTTGCGCTTTTTGAATTTAGATATTCCGGCAGCTTCTTCAAAAAGCATTCTTCTGGAGTTGTCGCGGTCATTCAGTAAGTCATCGACCATACCCAACTCAATGATGGAGTAACTATTAGAGGCCACACCGGTGTCAAGGAAAAGATTGGTAATGTCTTTGAGTCGACAAGTCACATTATTGAGCAGGTATTCACTCTCGCCTGACCTGTAGAGTCTTCGGGTAATCGTTACCTGAGAGTATTCTGTAGGCAGGATGTTTTTTGTATTGTTGATGGTAAGTGAAACCTCCGCCATTTGAAGAGGTGAGCGTTGACTGGTGCCATTGAAAATGATGTTTTCCATCTTTTCTGATCGCAGAGCGCTGGTTTTTTGCTCGCCAAGCACCCATCTAATCGCATCAACCACATTTGATTTACCACAGCCGTTGGGTCCGACAATCCCGGTTATGCCCTCATCAAAATTAATTATGACCTTATCTGCAAAACTCTTAAATCCTTTAATCTCCAGCTTCGATAACTGCATGAATGCCTAGTTGAATAGTGGTTGTTTATTAAGAAGACCGCAAAGATAACCTTGATTTACCATTTGTGAAGCTTGCGTTCTTTAATTTCATCCACATTTTTTCCATACGGCCAAACGTCCAAAAAGTGGGAATTATGGATTATTAAGTATCTTTGGTTCAATGGATTTTCAATTTTGGATATGGCTCATTGTGATAGTGATCACGCTCATCGCGCGGGCCAATAAGAAGAAGCAGGGACAAGCTCCTCCAACGGATGAACTTCCCGATTTTTCAGGTGATTCACAGTCATCCCGCCAGCCAAAGGCAGTCACCTTCGAGGACCTTTTGAGGGAAATTCAGGGAGAAAAGGAGCGATCCAAACCTGTTAGGCCAGAGCCAAAGGTGGAGAAGAAGTACGACTTTGTTGATTATGATGATGATATTCCGGAGGAAATCCAGGACTTAGAAGATGTAGATTATAATGTTGCCGAAGATGTGGATGTCTTTAAGAAATACGAAGAAGCACAAAAAGAGGCTGAAAATGAGCTTATTTCAGAGAAAAAGGAAGGTGTAGGCCGAATAATCAGGTCTGAGCACTTCAAGGAATATGATCTTAAGAAGAAGAGAGCATCTTTCAATTTTTTAAACGAACTAAAAGATCCCAAAGGCTTTAAAAAGGCATTCATTATGAGTGAAATCCTTAACAAAAAGTACTAAAAGGTTCCAAAAAAGGCATTTTTTCAACTAAATTTTACTCGAATTGGGTAATATTGATTTTTTAGCTGCCATGGAAAACCAGTTTCGTCAATTTTTACTCTTTATTAACATAGGTTACTATACTTTTTTGAATGTGATTAACAATTGCATTATTTTTTTAAACTTTAGGATTATGTCTATAATGCTAAATCTTTATAAATGAATAAGATATGTCTAATTGCGCTTTTTCCGTTCTTTGCTTTTGTCGCTAACGAGGATTGTTCAGCAAGATTTTCATGTAAACCAGCAAAATCACAAGGACAGGATGGATATGTGCTTTCGCTTAACCTTGAGCAGGGGAATGCCGGCAATTACGACTTTGAATTATATGATTTGACAACAGGAAATTTTATTGAGAAGGCGAATATCTATTTCAGACCCGGAGCTGAAATGATGGTATTTAGTGGTGTGAAGCCCTCGACTTACACCATTTATTACTCATCTTCTCAATGTGGTCAAAAGAAATCAATTTCTGGTAAGGGTATAATACTTCAATAGCATGAAGCAATATTTTTTAATCTTATTATCCTTCATTCTTTTTCTTGGAGCTTTCCAATTCCCTGAAGCCAATGCCCAGTGTCCTACTCAGGGTAGTGTAGATGTAAAGACACATACGGATATATCCTGTTTTGGCGCCAATGATGGTACTATAACCGTGGACTTGGCCGATGCTTCGACATCTGAACCATATAATTTTGAATTATTTGACCTTGGCTCCGGTTCATTTATTACCCTTTCGGTTACGGAAGTTGAAGATAAGCCTAGTCGGTCAGTTGTGTATTCAGATATACCACCAGGTACTTACTCGGTTATATTTTTTAAAAACCCAACATGTGTTTTAAACATTATTGAGCCACCGTTCGGTTTTGTAATTGATGAACCACCAGTTCTAACATTAACTGGAGCAGATGTAATAACATCCTGCAATGGAGGGTCAGATGCATCAGGTACATTTACAGCAGGAGGAGGCACACCGGGCTATTCATTTACAGTAGATAGCAACACAACAGGAGGGACTACCAGTACGACAGCTACCACCCTGGATTTTATCAATGCAGGAGTTGGTTCGATCGTAGTTACAGTTACTGATGCCAATGGTTGTAATGTGCAGCACACCATTAATGTTACCCAGCCACCGGTCTTGACATTGGGAACTACGGCAGATGTATTGTTGGCCTGCAATGGTGACCTGACTGGCACCGGAACATTTACGGCAGGAGGGGGCACCCCGGGCTATTCATTTACGGTAGATAGCAACACGACAGGAGGAACAACGAGCACGACAGCCACCACATTAGACTTTATCAATGCTGGAGCAGGAGCCATAACGGTTACTGTTACGGATGCCAATGGTTGTACAACTCAGTCTACCATCAATGTGACACAACCTCCAGCGCTCACTTTTGGCACCACGGGAGACATATTGCTGTTGTGTAATGGAGATACAAATGGATCAGGCACCTTTACAGCAGGCGGAGGCACGCCTGGTTATACCTTTGTAGTAGATAATAACACCACAGGCGGGACGACAAGCACTACGGCTACAACTTTAGACTTCATTAATGCAGGCATCGGAATAATTACTGTAACGGTTACAGATGCAAGTGGCTGTACCGTACAATCAACTATCAATGTAACCGAGCCACCAGTTCTAACATTAACTGGAGCAGATGTAATAACATCCTGCAATGGAGGGTCAGATGCATCAGGTACATTTACAGCAGGAGGAGGCACACCGGGCTATTCATTTACAGTAGATAGCAACACAACAGGAGGGACT
>DATCZR010000296.1:0-4154 GCA_036525835.1 Cyclobacteriaceae bacterium | reverse complement strand
AGGGTGCTAAGGTATTGGAAAACAGGTAGGGACGCGACCGTTGCCTGAGCAGGTCTATGACTTCTTTTTTCGATGAGGTAAATCCACCGGAAGCACCACCCAGGGCCTTACCCAAAGTACCGGTGATAATATCCACTCGATCCATTACACCACGGTACTCATGAACACCTCTTCCTGTTTTGCCGATAAATCCAGTCGAATGGCATTCATCTGTCATCACAAGCGCCTCATATTTGTCAGCCAGATCACAAATCTTGTCTAATTGAGCAATTGTTCCGTCCATCGAAAATGCACCATCGGTTACAATCATGATCTGTTTAGCTCCAGCCGCCCTGGCATCTTTCAATTGCTGCTCCAAATCTTCCATGTTGTTGTGCTTGTAACGATAGCGCATCGCTTTGCAAAGCCGCACGCCATCAATGATTGAAGCATGGTTGAGCTCATCTGATATAATGGCATCTTCCGCACCCAGCAGTGGCTCGAAAACCCCACCATTAGCATCGAAAGCTGCGGCATACAGAATGGTGTCTTCCATTCCTAAAAATGCAGAGATCTTTTTTTCCAATTCTTTATGAATATCCTGCGTTCCACAAATAAATCGAACAGACGACATTCCATATCCATGGGTATCAATAGCACGTTTGGCCGCTTCAATCACGCGAGGATGTGACGAAAGACCTAAATAATTATTGGCGCAAAAGTTAATCACTTCTTTACCATCATCAGTTTTAATATCGGCTCCCTGGGGCGTAGTAATTATTCTTTCTTTCTTAAATAATCCTGCCTCTTTAATGGATGCCAATTCTTTTTGCAATACAGGTTGAAGTGTCTTGTACATAATGATTCGCTTTTACTAACTGCTTTACGAGATGAATTGGCACAAAACTACAACTTGCCGCTAAAGTAAATGACCAATTCCTTTCAAAAGTATTGTTTTTGTTGCTTATCAATTTCCATTAATTTGAGGGAAAATGAAAAGAAGACAGATCCTGTATCAACCAGTATGCAATCAAGATGAAAAACACTAAAATACTCCTTATTGGTGCTGGTGGCCAGCTGGGTTTAGAATTGACGCAAGGGCTTTGGTCTGTTCATGGTGTTGACAACGTAATTGCCTCAGATGTAAAAGAAGCACAAGGCATTCTCAAAGAAGGCCGTTTCGAAAAATTGGATGTGATGCAAAAGGATCATCTATTCGATTTGCTGAAAAAATATGAAATAACCCAGGTCTATCATTTGGCTGCTATACTTTCTGCCAAAGGCGAACAAAATCCACAATGGGCATGGAAGTTAAACATGGAAAGTCTCTTGCAAGTATTGGAGGCCGCTCAAGAGTTGAAGTTGCATAAAGTTTACTGGCCAAGTTCCATCGCGGCATTTGGTCCCGGCACTCCTCGCGACAATACGCCACAGGCTACCATCATGGATCCGACCACCGTATATGGCATTACCAAACTGGCCGGTGAAAGGTGGTGTCAGTATTACTTTGACAAATACGGGGTGGATGTGCGCAGCCTCCGTTATCCAGGCTTGATTGGATATAAAACTCAACCCGGAGGTGGCACCACCGACTACGCCGTAGACATCTATTTCAAAGCTATCAAAGAGAAAAAATATGAGTGCTTCCTAAAGGAAGAGACCTATTTGCCCATGATGTATATGAATGATGCCGTGAAAGCCACCATTGATTTAATGGAAGCGCCAGCAGAAAAGATCAGACAAAGGGCAAGCTATAATATTTCCTCCATGAGTTTCTGTCCCGCCGACATTGCCGTAGCCATCAAGAAGCACATTCAGGATTTTACCATCAGTTATAAGCCCGATTTCAGACAGGCCATTGCAGACTCCTGGCCAAGTTCTATCGATGATTCAGCGGCACGAAATGATTGGGGATGGAATCACGAATTTGACCTGGAAAAAATGACCGCAGATATATTAAAGCATATATCCTAAAGACCGTTCGGGAAATGTTAAGAAGGGGATTATGGCTACCTCACCACTACGCGCATTACTTTGCTGAAGTCAGGCCCGGAGATTTCCAAGATATAGGTGCCGGGATCCAGGTTCACCTGGTACGAAGCCTGTTTGGAAAGAAGCTTATTGCTCATTTTTTCAGCGCCGTTCAGGTCAGTAATGGTAATGGTATGTTCCTCAGTGGGTGTAAAGGTTAATTCTATATTTAGCCTACCTCCTGAAGCAGGGTTGGGATAAACTCTCGCAGACTTCTCACCGGTATAATTGACAGCAACCACATTAAAGACCTCCCGGAAACCGTCAAAGTCTACCGAAGTGAGGCGGTAATAGGAATTTCCAATTAACGGATAGCGATCGTTGTAAGAATAGTCATGTTGCTCGCTGGTGGTGCCATTGCCCTTGATCTGCGTCAACTCCTCAAAGAATTTTCCATTTTGAGAGCGCTCTACGATAAAGTAATCAAAATTCAGTTCAGATGCAGTAGCCCAGGAGAGCGCAACCTCTTCTTTACCACCAAGCGCTTTGAAATACAGCAAGTCAACCGGTAAGGTTGTTGCTCCACCAAGAAATGTTGTAGTGCAGGGGTCCGAACAAGTGACACTCCCCGAATTTGATATTGTTCCCGCATCGACGGTGCCGTCTCCGCTAATTTCAATGGGCAAACCTCCGAAATCTATATTTCCCGTCACATCCAGGACTGCGCCACTTTGAACTTCCACCTGTTTGCCTGTGGCGCTACCGGTAAGCACTAAATTGCCTGCAATCACTGTACTGCCTGTGGCAATTACGAGCTTTGACGTTGCTCCAACCAAGTTGATTGTAAGAGTACCCGTAATATTGATATTACCGTTTATAGTCAACGTTACACCATTTCCAATGCTTATCGAATAATCATTGGGATCATTATAAGGCGACGGAGCACCAATACATTTATTAAAGAAAGTGTAAGGCCCGCCACTCGGTGCGGAGCAGTCATACTGGGCCATCACCTTTGTCGAGGTAAACTGGGCCACCAGCACCATTGCACACACAAAAAACAATTTCTTCAACATCTCAATTTCAACAAAAATAACCCTTATTCTTACGGAACAATACTGTAAATACGTTTTGCGTAAAATGGTAAAAGGTAAATTAATATATATTTTACTTTGATTTAGCGCATTTTGTCAAAAATCACCAAACTAGCCTCAGAAACGGTCCTATATGGCCTGGGAAGCATTGTTCCCCGCTTTCTTAATTTTCTCCTGTTTCCGCTTCACACCCGGGTGTTCAATCCTGAAGATTATGGGGTAGTTAGCTATTTATACGTATTCGTAGCCTTCCTCAATATCGTTTACACCTTTGGCATGGAGACGGCCTATTTCCGTTTTGCCACCAAAGAAGGCAACGACCCCACACGGATATTCAATATTGCCCAAACCGTTGTCGTTACACTTAGCATTTCCCTATCTGCTATATTTATCATCTTCGCCAATCCTATTGCAGATAGCCTGTCCATAGCAGGAAAGTCACACTATATTATATGGCTCGCCATCATCATGTTGATTGATGGCGTGGTGGCACTGCCATTTGCCCGATTGCGCCTGGAGAAAAGACCATTGCGATTTGCCTTGGCTCGCATTATCAATGTGATGATATTGATCGGCCTTAACCTGTATTTCTTTGTAATTGCCGACTGGCTAGTACACGGTGAAATTACTTTTGACATCAAACGACTGGTAGATTCGGCTTCGGCAGAAAACAGATATGGGATAGAGTACGTCTTTCTAGCCAACCTGATTGCCAATGCCTTTTATATTTTATTCTTTTTCAAAATACTGTCATCCTGGCGTCCACGATGGGAGAAGTCCATTACATCTGCAATGTTTTCATATGCTGTTCCGGTTATGATTACGGGACTTGCTGGTATGACCAATGAAATGTTTAGCCGTTGGACACTGGAGTGGTGGCTTCCTGAAAATTTTTACGATGGAAAAAGTTCAATGTATGCCATCGGTGTCTTTTCCGCAGCTTACAAATACGCGGTCATTATGAACCTCGCAATTCAGGCTTTTCGTTTTGCCGCTGAACCTTTTTTCTTCTCCAATGCGAAAGACAAAAATTCACCGGCATTGTTCGCACAGGTAAATCATTTGTTTGTCATTATAACCAGTTTTATTCTACTGGCTGTCACGATTAAT
>DATCZR010000295.1:0-9138 GCA_036525835.1 Cyclobacteriaceae bacterium | reverse complement strand
GCCAGTTACACGATAGCGACCAATCCAAACGGTTTAACACAAAGTGCCGGTACGGTGTCGGCCGGGGCGGGCAAGTTGGCCAATGAATTGATTGATGATGCCTGGACCAACCAGACAGGCGGCCAGGTGAGCGTAATATATACAGTGACACCGTTGAGTAGTGCGGGATGTTCTGGTCAACCATTTGATCTTACCGTGAATGTGGATCCAGAACCAGCCACGACAGCACCGGTTGTTACGGCAGGAGTGTGCAGTGATGTAGCGACAGGGTATGTGTTGAGCGTAGTAGGAGCAAGTAGTTATGTGGTAAGTGTGAACTCCAATGGATTAACGCAGAGTGCAGGATCAGGAACTCCATCAGTGATCAGTGACGATGCCTGGACCAATGCAACAGCAGCGGCGGTTAATGTCGTTTATACAGTGACACCGGTTAGTGCAGCAGGTTGCAACGGGGATGTGTTTACGGTGACCGTACCGATTACTCCGGAGCCTCGAGGAGTGAATGATACACGCACGATATGCAGTAATACTGGAGCCCTTGGTTACAACTTGCAGGTGAACAATATCACGGCCTTGGGCAACGGGCTAGCCAGTACTTTCATGTGGCAGGCGGCCAACCAGCCAAATGTGAGCAATGAGACGACAGCGCTTCAGTCAACCAGTGTGATCAATGATAATCTCATTAATGTAACCTCTTCTGATCAGGTAGTGGTTTATACAGTCACTCCAACCAGCGGGAGTTGTGTAGGTGATAATTTTACAGTATCGGTAACGGTTCGTCCCGAGCCGGTGGGTGTTCCTGTGACAGCGACAAGATGCAGTGATGTGGTATTGGGCACGGCCTTCACATTGAATACGAACGGCACAAGTGTAAGCGCGGCCAGTTACACGATAGCGACCAATCCAAACGGTTTAACACAAAGTGCCGGTACGGTGTCGGCCGGGGTGGGCAAATTGGCCAATGAATTGATTGACGATGCCTGGACCAACCAAACAGCCGGACAGGTAAGCGTAATCTATACGGTGACCCCGTTGAGCAGTGCGGGTTGTTCCGGTCAGCCATTTGTAGTGACGGTAAACATAGATCCGGAGCCGGTTACCACGGCACCGGTAGTGACCGCAGCGGTGTGCAGCGATGTGGCAACAGGTTACGTGTTAGGAGTTGCAGGCGCTAGCACGTATAACATTAGTGTAAACAGTAATGGACTCCTGCAGAGCGCAGGGACAATCAGTAGTGGAGCAGGAAAGCCTGCCAATGAAATTGCTGACGATCAATGGACAAATGTCACCTTAGCAAATATCAATGTGATCTATACAGTTATTCCAGTGACCGGACTTGGGTGTGTTGGTGACGCTTTTACGGTGACCATTCCGATCAAACCAGAACCGTCAGGTGTGAATCATGTCAAAACAATTTGCAGCAACACGGTCGTTGGATATGATTTACAAGTCACCAATATTAATGGCTTAGGGAACGCCATGCCTTCAAGTTTTGTATGGATTGCTGCAGATAATCCAAGCGTGAGCAATGAAAGCCTTACCAACCAAACAACATCAACTATCAACAATAACTTGATCAATGTTTCGCCTTTCGATCAGGTGGTTGTGTATACGGTTACCCCAACGGGTACTGCAAGCGGTTGTGTAGGTAATAACTTTACCATAAGTGTTACAGTGAAACCTGAACCAGTAGGTATTGCGGATGCCAAAACAGTATGCAGTGATGTTGCGATTGATTATAACCTTTTACTGAATGTTGCGACTATGGGTAACAACGTAGGTAGCACCTTCTCATGGGTTGCTGCAGATAACGTGAATCCTTTGGTCACAGGTGAGAGCTTGACACCGCAAGCGGGTCCAATAATTGATGATGTAATAACAAACTTAACCAGCAGCGACCAGCTTGTACTGTATACGGTAACACCAACTGGAACGGATGCTTGTGTTGGTCAACCGTTTGTAATCACGGTGACCATCAAGCCAGAACCAGTAGGTGTAACGGCCACTGCTGCAGCTATTTGTAGCGGCACATCGGTTTCATATGATTTGCAAAACAATGTAAACACACTCGGAAATAACTTACTTTCAAATTTCACCTGGACAGCAACACCTAATGCAAACATTACTGGAGAGACAACCTCATTAAAGTCAGCTGCAATAATTGATGATGTGTTAGTCAACGTGACAACCTCTGATCAAATCGTTATCTATACCGTAACACCAACTGGTCAGACCGGAGGATGCATTGGTAATCCTTTCACTATTTCCGTTACCGTAAATCCAAAAGCAATTTTCTCTGCTGGACCAGACTTGGCGGTATGCGTTGCAGATGCGTCAAAACTATTGACAGGAACAAGCTCGTTTGCGCCGGGAGGTTTACTGTGGACGGGCGGATCAAACAATTTTAGTAACAATGCTATTCCTAACCCTGCCTATACATTAAGTCCGGCAGAGCTAGCGGTTACTTCTCCGCTTTCCGTTACCCTTACGCTGCGTGCTTTTGGAACTGGTGCTTGTCCTGATCTAACGGATCAAATGGTATTGACAATTAACCCTCAACCCATCGTAACATTCAGTGGATTCCCTGCAGGAACTCCACCACAAATGGCCGAAAATAATATACCTATTACACTAACAGGTAATCAAGTTGGCGGTGTATTCACGATCACTCCGGTTACCTCAAATATTGGTAGCACTATACCAAATCCTGTTGATAAAGCTTCCTTTGATCCAAGTGCAGTCGACCTTGGCTCCAATTTTGTCACTTATACCTACACCGATTTAAATGGGTGCTCTAATTTAGATACTCAAGAAGTTATAGTTAATCCTGTTACCAATGTTGACTTCACCATGCAGTATACATTTGGTTCAGCGCCATTCCCATTTGTTCCACTCAATGGTGTGGGTGTGTTTGAATTTTGCGCTGACATTGGACTAATAAAACTTATAGGTAATCCTGTTGCTTCTTCTGGATTACCTCCTGAAACTCAGTTTACCAGCATACCAGCCTACGGTGGTGGACCAACCGCCACGATTACTTTTGATGGAGCCGATTACTTTTTGCAAACCAATGGACTTACTTCTGATACTTATCGGATACTTTATACCTATAAAAATGCGTTTAATGCTATCACCACGAGAATTAGGGACGTGACTGTGTTTGCAAGTCCTGTAGCTGATTTTACTTCTACCGGAAGTTGTTTTGGTGGCGCCTCCATATTTACAGATGGATCGACAATCAATCCGACACCATTCCCCACTACCATAACGAATTTGGATTGGAATTTTGGTGACCTGAACTTATTGTCTGGGCCTCCTGGTGGGGTGGTACCTCCAGGTACACACGCTGGCAATACGTCCGGAACATACTCGGTGCCTAATCATATTTATCTCAGTCCATCGAGTTACAATGCAAGTTTGAAAGTGACAACTGCGCAAGGTTGTTCTACTACAATTGTAACGCCAACGCCTATTATAGTTGGATCAATTCCAGTATCAGACTTTGCATTCTCATCTATATGTAATAATGATAGCACTAAGTTTATTGCCAACATTTCCAATCTTGGTGTAAGTACAGTTCAATCATATAATTGGGATTTTGGAGACGGCTCAACTTTGTCAGGCAATGGGACTATTCCTTTAGGAACGCACGGTGGTGCAACCAGCGGCACCTATGCACAGCCGCTTCATAATTATTCATCATTTGGTAGCTACAATGTAACCCTAACCGTTAGCACTAACTTTAATTGTATCAGCCCTGTTAAAAACAGACCAGTGAAAATTGCCAGTTTTGTTACCGTAACACCAACACTAAATGACCCTCCGTATGATTTTGAAAATGGAAGACAATCCTGGTTTATAGAAGACCTTACCAATCCTGACGATACTGCTTCAGTGAGTTGGAATTGGGGACTACCAACTGGTATCGCAATAAATACAGCCGTGAATGGAAGCAACGTGTGGTGGACGCAAAAGAATTCAGGTACTTATTTTAACAATGAAAAATCGGCAGTGAATGGCCCATGCTTTAATCTTTCTCTGTTGAATAGACCAATGGTTGCCTTGGATTATTGGTCTGATACAGAGAATAACGTGGATGGTGCCGTGATACAATATTCAACGAATGGTGGAATCACCTGGAACATAGTTGGTCCTCCTGTTGGTGTGATCAATCGGGATGAAGGAATAAATTGGTATAATGGTGTGACCATTCCATCGAACCCAGGAAATCAACCATTGGGTAGTTATGGCTGGACAGGCAAAACGGCTGGGTGGAAGAACGGAAGGTTTAACCTGGATATGGTGCCTAATGCGGAGCGCGATCAAGTTCGGTTGCGTATTGCATTTTCCAGCAATGACTTAAATCCATCGGGTGGACCAGATGACAATTTTGATGGTTTTGCGTTTGATAATGTTTTTGTAGGGGACAAGAAGCGCAATGTATTGGTAGAGCATTTCACGAACTCAAATTCTACGCCAATACAAACATCCAATACCTATCTGGATAATTTGTTAACAGATCAATTCACCATAAGGGCAGTTTCGGATTTCAAGGATATCAGGTACTATATCACCTCGGCTAGTTCAGATCCATTGAACACAGATAATCCAACTGATCCTGGCGCGCGCGCTTCTTACTACAATGTATCTCAGGCACCGTCTACCATCATGGATGGTAAATTGGATGGCGTGAAATTTAAAGGATCCTTTTTGGATATAAACACAATAGAAATTGACAGACGAGCTTTGGTTGACCCCTTGTTTGAATTGGCGTTGGATACAATTCCAACAAGTAATAGCAATACGATCACTGTACGCTTGACCATCACAGCAACACAAGCCTTCACAGCCCCATTATTAGCCCAGGTTGTGCTGGTAGAGAATAATGTGGGATCGGAAAATAATGTAGTTCGCAAGCAACTTTTTGGGGCTGATGGACTCACTATTAGTACACCTTGGACTTTAGGCCAAACACTTATTCAGACTAAATCCGACGTGGCCATAAATGTGCCTGTAGTTAATTCAAATCAATTGACATTAGTTGGGTATATTCAAAATAAGAACACTAAGGAGATTTACCAGAGCGTAGTGATAAGTGGACCAGCCAAAACAGGAACTGTTGTAGTTGGATTGGAAGATGAACCAATGGATCAGTTGGTAAGTCAAATTACCCTATATCCAAATCCAGCCAATGGTCAGGTGAATTTTGCCTTACCGGTAGGAAACCTGGAAGGCTATTATTGGCAAATTGCTGATCAACGGGGCGTGATTATGATTAAAGGTGATTTCATGCAGCAGATTGATTACATTCAGCCAGTCGATATTTCCTCGCTGCCAAATGGCGTGTATCATATCATAATTACGGGTAAAGGTAGATCAGCTACCTATAAAAAGTTGGTAGTTATGAACAGAAATTAGAGTCTAAGTAACTTTAGTTCACCCACGGCCTTTTCAATGTTGTTACAAAATTCGTTGGTCAATTGTTCCAGTCTTAGGTTGTCTGATTGCGATTGAGTAAGTAATTCAATCTCGATGGCTTTTTCGCGTGTGGACATTAAACCTATCATGGAAAGTGTCGGCTTAATTTTGTGTACTTCCTTTTCCATTTGTAGCCAGTCTTTATTCTTTAGGTGAACCCGGATTTCACTCAAGGCATGCGGTGTGCTGGCAATAAAAGAATTAACAATCTCGGAAATGAAATCTTTATTATTGCCAGACACCTTTTGCAAATAGGCCAGGTCGATCTTTTCTGAATAGATAGAGTCACTGTCGAAATTCAGCTCACTTTTTAGGGTTCTAAGTTGACTGTATTTAGCTAGCATGGAAAATAAGCTCTCCGGTGTAAATGGTTTGCCAATACAAGCGACCATACCAGCTGCCAGGCACTTTTCAATATCTTTTGCAGTGGCGTTGGCGGTTAATGCGACAATGGGGATTTGGATTTTCCCGCGCCCACTCATTTTAATCGCTCTAGTGGCTTCAAATCCATCCATGACTGGCATTTGAATATCCATCAAGATAATATCATAATCATTGTTGCGAACTTTTTCGAGGGCTACGTATCCATTTTCAGCCGTATCGGTTTCACACTCCCACATTTTTAATATACTTGTAGCATACAGCCTATTAATATCATTGTCCTCAGCAAGCAGAATCTTCAAACCTTTAAGGCTTACTTGATCTTCCTTATTCTTATTAATGATAAATGCATTTTCTTCAACTTGATTAATCAGCCCGATCGCGTAAGGGATGATAATGCTAAAGGTGGTTCCCTCATACTCCACACTTTGAACGGTGATCTTTCCTTTTTGCAACTCGACCAATTGCTTGACAATAGTGAGGCCTAATCCAGTTCCTCCATATTTTCGAGTAACACTGGCATCCGCCTGGCTAAAACTTTCAAAGATAGTGCTGAGCTTCTCTGCCGGGATGCCTATTCCGGTATCCGTTACATCTATCTTCACATATTGCTTTTTATTTTCAAGCTTGTGTAAAGTGCAATTGATAGTAATTTGTCCGGCATGAGTAAATTTGAGGGCATTGCCAATCAAGTTGATCAGGATTTGATTTAATCGAAAAGGATCACCGATTAGTATTTGGCTAATTCGCTTATCCAATGAAAAGCTAAGTTCGATTTTCTTTTGCCTCGATTGAACCGTAAATGAATCAATGATGGAAACAAGCAGTTCATTGATGTTAAATCCAATACGTTCGAAATTAAGTTTTCCCGATTCGATGGAAGCCAGATCTAAGATATCGTTAATGATAACCTTAAGGTTTTGAGCCGCACTCTTAATGGCATTGAGATAGGTTACTTGCTCTTTAGCAGTTGGATTCTGACTGAGCAGTGCGGCCATTCCGGCGATTCCATTGATGGGTGTCCTTATCTCGTGGCTGACATTGGCTAAAAATTGTTCCTTTGCTTTTTGTGCCCTCAGTAGTTCTGCAGCGTCTTCTTTACGCTGGGTAATATCCCGGCAGTCCAGAATTAAGGCATTAATTTCTTCTTTATGTTTTAGGTTTATTGAATTGAATTCCAAATACTTATAGGATTTATTCTTACAAAGAAATTGAAATTCCACAGATTCGGAGAACTTCTTTCTAGTACTGGCCTTATAGTGCCTTTTGAAGTTTGTTAAGGTTGAGGGGAGGATCAGATCGAAAAAATTGCGACCCACTAGGCTATTTGGCTTATATCCTAATGTTTCCTTAGTGGAATTATTATGGTAGAGAATTTCGCCATTATAATCTACAATGAAAATAATATCCGAACCGTCTTCAACAACAGATTTGAAGAACAATCCTTTTTTGACGTAACTTTTTAAATTCATTTAGATACCAATCTCTTCCATTTCCTTCAAGTACCGATAAATTGATGATTTGCCAATGTCGAGTCTTTGTGCTACCTCCAATACATTATTATCATACTTGGTGAGGTAATTGCGAATGATGTGATAAATGTACTCCTGGAGTTTCATTTCACTGATCATAAAAGTATCTCGGGCGGAATTGCTGAATGTAATATCATTGGAAGTTATTTGTCCTTCCTGAGCCAGCACTGCGGCCAGTTCCATAATAGATTTAAGCTCTCGAATATTTCCTGGAAAAGGGTATTGAAGCAGTTTTTCTTGTGCTTCTGGAGTGATCTTAAATTTTTTGAGTTTGTTATCTGAAGCAAATTGATCAACAAAATGCTTGGCGAGTATCAGCACATCTTTGTCCCTTTCGCGTAATGGAGGGAGGTGGATCGGTAATCCCAATAATCTGTAGAATAAGTCTTCACGAAACTTGCCGTTCTTGACTTCCTCCTGAAGATTGCGGTGCGTGGCTACAATTATTCTAACATCAATTTTAATTACCTGATTTCCGCCAACTCGTGTAAGCTCTTTTTCTTGTAAAACCCGAAGCAACTTAGATTGCAGGTTGAGTTCCATTTCTCCAATTTCATCAAGAAAGAGGGTGCCACCTTCTGCTTCTTCGAACTTGCCGATGCGCCTATTGGCAGCTCCTGTGAAAGCTCCTTTTTCGTGACCAAATAGCTCGCTTTCAATTAGATCCTTGGGGATAGCGGCAATATTAACGGCTACTAATGGTTTCTTTTCTCGCGGGGAGTTATAGTGAATGGCTTTGGCTACCAATTCCTTTCCGGTACCGGTTTCTCCCGTAATGGATACGGTAATATTAGTGTTTAATGCTTTTTCAATAAGAGTGAACACCCTCTTTATGGACGGGCTGTTTCCGATAATGGTATTCTCAAAATCATATTTAGCATTGATCTCTTTTTTGAGGTGATCAATTTCCTTGATTAGAGACGTTTTATTCCTGGCATTGTTAATTGAATTGAGAATTCGGTCCCTGGTTTCTTCATCTTTACTGATATAGTCAAAAGCTCCTGCTTTTAGCAATTCAACCGCAGTACCAATCTTTTCTTGAGCTGAAACAATAATTACACTAATATTGGGGTCAAATGCCTTTATTGCCTTAAGTACGTCTTCCCCTGGCATATCAGGTAATGAGTAGTCCAAAGTGACAATAGAAGGCCGTTGATCCAACTGGGCTATGCATTGCTGGCCCGTGGTGAAGTATTCTACTTCAAAATCTGGATTGAGGCTAAGCACATACTTGATAAATTTGGTATAAGTTGAATCATCCTCGACCACAAATATTTTTACCGGATCCTTTTCGTACATGTTTGGTATTAGTATTGTAAATTAAATCACTCTGTTAATTACTTCAAAACTTTCATAATTTACACTTATTCGTCTTTTTTACATATTGTTCCAAATTAGAGCCAATGATTAAGGAATTTAAAAAACTGGATATCAGTGAAGTTGAATTCATGCAAAAATCACCCATTCTCGTGTGTGTCTTGATTGCCGGAGCTGATCACGAAATTGACAAGAAAGAAATAGAAGGTAGCATTGAGTTGGCAAAGAAAAAGCATAAGAAGTTCAAAGACAGTTCATTATCCCATTTTTATTTAGATATGTCAGAGGACTTTGAGGATAAATTGAAAGTGGTTATTCAGAGTTATCCCAGTGATGCTAGAAAAAGAAATGCCATTATTACCGAGGAATTAAGTAATATCAATAAAATTTGGCCTAAACTGGACCGCTCCTTTGCCCAAGAATTCTACCA
>DATCZR010000294.1:0-6837 GCA_036525835.1 Cyclobacteriaceae bacterium | reverse complement strand
GCCCTAGCGTTGATGCCATGATTTTTGATTTCGATAACGCGTCTGGAACCTTTTCTTTTGATCGCTACATTTTTAATACAGGATTACCCACTACAGGCAACCAATCCATTTATGATATCGAATGGAGTACCTCGGGTCAATACCTCTATCTTTCAAGGACAGGTGAAGCGGGTATTAATGCAACCGTGCTTCAATATGATTATGCAAATCCAACCACCACACTAGCACCCGTATTGCCAGCTCCCGTTTTCAGGAGTTATGGGATACAATACGCGCCTGACAGCGCCATTTATCATTTGTATCAAACTACCAGTGGAGGTCCTTTTTTGGTTGGTAGAATTACAGACGTTGACTCAGTCGCAGCAAGTCTGGTTTATGAGCCCACGCCTTTTGGAACGTCAAACGTAAACGGCACGCAATTCCCATCCTTTCTACCTCGTGAGGATGTTACGCTCAATGTCAGTTTCACTTCCATCGGTACATGCCAGTATAGTCCCACCACTTTCTTCAGTGTAGTTTCACCAGGAGCAGATAGTTTGCTATGGAACTTTGGGGATGGAATGGGTACAGCCAGAGGCGCCAGTGCAGTCTATACTTATCAACAGGCGCAAACATTCAATGTTTCGCTGACCGCATTTTACAATGGTCAGACACAGTCCACCACGCAGCCTGTCACGATCAACACAATGCCTTTGCAGATTACTTTGGTTCAGGATACAACGGCTTGCCGAAGTGAATTTCCCCCTCCGCGTGGAAGTTCATCTCCTTCACAGTTTCAGGTTACAGCCCAGGTTTCTGGTGGTACACCTGTCTCCTCTGTGTGGTCCAATGGTGACACAGGCTTAACACTTACACCTGATTCGGCAGGATACTACTATGTGGTAATCACTGATGTTGCCGGCTGTACTGCCTATGCCGGAGTAAACGTAAAAGAATATGGTTTAGAAGAACAACGAGCGAATATCTGGTACTTTGGCAATCAGGCTGGAATTGATTTTAATCCGTTGCCAAATCCACCTGTTCCTTTGGATGACAGTGCCATGGATGCGCCGGAAGGAACTTCAACCATATCCGACAGGAATGGAAATGTCATTTTCTATACAGATGGTGACAAAGTTTATGATCGTACCCATACTGAAATCGCTACAGGCATAGGTGGTGATCCCCTATCTGCACAGGCTGCATTGATTGTTCCAGTACCAGGCGATGAAACAATCTATTATATTTTCACCACTCAAGCGGTCGATGGTACATCTGCTAATGAACTTCGCTATTCCCTTTTCGATATCAAACCCAATGGAGGGCTTGGAGCGGTAACATCCCAAAATAATTTATTGTTTGCAGGAAGCACAGAACGAATCACCGCCAACGGCAATTGGTTAATTGCACATGAGTACGGAAATAATTCTTTCAGAGCCTACCCAATTACTCCAACAGGTATTGGTGATCCCGTGATCTCAAGCATTGGTTCTCCTCATTCATTTAAGAATGTAAGTACCGGTCAGGGTTACATCAAAATTGGCGCACGAAATAATGTCGCAGTAGCTTTGTCTACTCCGGGCACGAGCAATTATGTTGAATTGTTTACCCTGGCAGATTCAAGCGGAGTGCTTACCAACTTCAGACAAATTGATTTAAAGGAACCTAACGGCCAGGTTTATGGAATCGAATTTTCACCGGCAGGCAACAAAGTATTCGCCACTTTAAAAGGTTCTCCTTCACCTTCAGCCATCTATGAATATTTTTTAGATTCCATTAACGCACCTTATTTAAGAAACATAACTCCCGCACCAGCAGAAGAGCTTGGCGCGCTGCAGATTGGCCCGGATGGACAAATTTATATGGCCATTAATGGCAGTAATGTATTGGGTACTATTCAGGCAGTTGAAGATACTACGTTAGTTAGTGCCGTTAATTTTAGCGGCTTTACTTTGGCTGGTGGTACCAATAGCAGATTAGGTCTACCTAATTTCACTCAAATTATTTCAAATGCCTTTGGTGGGGCTGCATTGGATATAATTGGAGTCTGTTTTGGACAACCAACCACTTTCAATGGAACACCCACCGATGCCATTGACCAATTTGCCTGGAATTTTGGAGATGGCGCCAGCGACACAGATCCTAACCCTACACACACTTACGCTGCGCCAGGCACTTATAATGTAAACATGCAACTAACCAACCGCTGTGGATTGGATACTCTCTTGGTTAGGCCAGTAACCATTTTTCCAGCCCCACCAAATCCCACCATACCTGGAGCTGCCGCGCTTTGTAGTGGTGCTGTAACGCTTGATGCCAACACTGCCAATCTTCCCGGATATAGCTACGTATGGTCTTCTGGTGACACAACCAAACTATTAACGGTGAACTCACCCATGATGCTTAACGTGACTAACATCGATGCCAATGGGTGTACCTCACAGGCAAGCACTATTGTAGTAGATAACCGACCACAACTGGAATTAGGACCTGATCTCACGATTTGTGAAGACAACAATACACCCGCTCTCAATGCATTCAACCCGGGAGCTACATTTACATGGACTATCAATGGTGCCCCTTCAAGTACCTCACAGGTACAAGCTGTTGACGTGACCACGCCTGGTGTATTTACCTATCAAGTAATAGTGACTGACCCTATTACCACCTGTACCACAACAGACTCCAAGACTTACACCATCAATGTATCTCCTGCATTTTCTATGTCGGGTAATGGTCCATCAGCTTGCAATGGTGCTGATGGAGATATCTCTTTGCAATTGAATACAAGTGTACCTGCTGGAGGACCATACTCTTACTTCTTGACTGGGCCGAATTCTTTTCAGGATAATGCAATTGATCAGACAGCTCCTAATTTATATACATTTACAGGACAGTCAGCTGGCACCTTTTCAGGAATAATTACAGACCAAATTTCTGGTTGCACGATTTCACAAGCTTTTGGCTTAAGTGACCCAGCAGCGTTCACAGCTGATTTTACAGCCGCAGATTGTGACCCTACTGACATCAATATTTTGATAACCGCAGGCGTTCCCGTGGTACCGATTTTATACAGATTTACCAATGGGACTAGCGGACAATCCATATCCACCGTTGATATCCCTACTGCTTCGTTTTCACCAGGAGCTGGTGATTATGTAGTGGAGATTCATGAAAACAATGGCACCGGATGTCTCGTCACAGTTCAGAAGACAATTGCAGTAACCACCAAGACCATCAACTTTACTGAAAATATTTGTACTGATCCCGCCACAGTTACAGCAGCTCTTGCCCCCCCATTTGATGCTGGC
Source organism: Cyclobacteriaceae bacterium (assembly GCA_036525835.1). Taxonomy (GTDB): domain Bacteria; phylum Bacteroidota; class Bacteroidia; order Cytophagales; family Cyclobacteriaceae; genus ELB16-189. The sequence continues at coordinate 3,547 of DATCZR010000294.1, read as the reverse complement.
GCAAACTACAGCTGGACAGGTCCAGGAATAGTTGGAGCTACAAACACGGACATAATAACGGTTAACCTAACCGGCACTTATCAAGTGACTGCAACAACAGCTGCCGGATGTGACGTAGTTGACTCAAGAGATATTATTTACGACAGCAACATAGTTCCTAGTTTTACCCAGAGTGATGCTTGCGCTGCGTCAGTGATCCTTACTGCAGAACCTTCCGGCTCATACACCTACCGATGGCTTAAAGGGGGCATATTTCAGCCCGGTTTACTTGGACGACAAGTGTCTCTTGGAACAAGTGAAAACGGGTCAAACTATTCTGTATCAATATTAAATACGATCAATGGATGTTCCTATCAATCCCCTACCCAACCTGTAAATGTAGTCGGACCAGTAACTGCCAGTCTTACTGCTACACCCGCCTGTGATGACAATCAACCCTTTACGTTAACCGCATCATCCGGCGCAACTGGCATAAGCTATGTCTGGTCTTTCAATAATACACCCATTGCTAACGAATTGAATTCAACTCTTGATCGAATAGAAGAAGGTACTTATAAGGTAGAAATATCAAAATCAATTTGTACAGCCTCTGCACAAATCCAAATAATAAAAGCACCTATTCCTATAGGCAACTTACCGAACCGCGTAATTATTTGTGACGATCCCGATAATAATGATCCAACCACTTCAACAGTAGACCTGGATCCAGGATCATTCAGTCAATACAATTGGTTTAAGAATCAACTCACACTCAATTTCACTGGACAGGTTATGACCGCTGACAGTGAAGGTATATACAGTGTGGACATCACCAATTCGTTTGGATGTGTAGCCTCGGATGAAACCGAAGTACTCAGCCAATGCATCCCAAAATTAGTTGCTCCCAATGCATTCCGTCCTGGTAGCGATATAGCTGCCAATAAAGAGTTTGCTGTTTTTTCCTATTTTATTACTGATGAGTTTCAGGTTTTCATTTATAACAGATGGGGTGAGCTTGTCTTCCAATCCAATGACAGGTTCTTTCGTTGGAACGGGACCTATAACAATACCGGTCAACTTTTACCTGGAGGATCCTATGCTTTTGTAATTAAGTACGTAAGCACTTTCCGCCCAGAACTTGGGGTACAAGAGAGACGTGGCGGGGTTGCACTGATTCGGTAAGTCAGTTAAAATCAACCAATCATACCTTTATTCATATTATTTGAAAGCATAAATAAAGCCACATCTTTATTTTTTGGAACCCTTTGGCTAACTATGTGTTATAAATTAAAGATGAGATCAATGAAGAGACTACTAATACTCCCCGTTTTTTTGGTTCTGTTGTCAATTACGCCAAGCTCTGCACAGCTTTTTAATACTTCACTAACGCTTACGGTGCGAGATGATTTGGGGAATACAGTAGAAGGAGCAACGGTCAAGATTTTTGAAACAGAAAAAGACTATTTGGCTGAAACAAAAGTTTTCATGGAAGGCGTTACAGACAAAAAAGGAATTGTGAAATTTAAAAAGCTTGAAGGAAAGTCATACTATGTCTTGATTCGCAAAGATGATATGGATAATGCAGGTGGAGGAGAGCAAATTGGAAAATTAGAAGAAGGAAAATTTAATAAGGCTACAGTTATCATTCAATAGATTAGGTTTGGATCGCAAACTACTTCTGGATCAATTGACACATTACGGCTCCTCCCACCCAGAGGAGCTTTTACTTGTAACCCAATTCAAATCGCTTCTAAAGCATCCCCGGTGTTTTTATAGAGATCATCTGCCCGGTCACATTACTGGATCAGCTTGGATAACCAATCAACGGCATACCAAAGTGTTGCTTATTCATCACGCTAAACTCAATAAGTGGTTGCAGCCTGGGGGCCATGCAGACGGAATCGAGAATATATTGACTGTGGCAAAAAAAGAATTAAAGGAAGAGACAGGAATAACCGAAGTTCATCAAGTCCAGCAGTCGTTATTTGATATAGATATTCATCAAATTCCAGCCAGCACGGATTTTCCCGCACATTACCATTATGATATAAGGTTCCTGTTCAGAACTGAGGAATCTGATCACCTAAGTGGCAACCATGAATCACTGGATATCCAATGGGTTCCCCTTTCTTCTATAGAAGCCTATAGTACTGAAAAATCGGTGTTAAGGATGAAAGATAAATTAAGCCACCGTAGTGCTATTTGGAACCAATGAGCATTACGCCAAAGGCAACCACTACCATCCAAAATTTATAGACAGCAATAGCAGGTATGATGACGATGTGCAATTCCATTAATACTGCCATTAATACAATTATGACTGCGAAAGCCCTTAAAATTGATCTGGTTTTATTGCTCATTTTTTCTATTAATTAAAATCTAAGCAAAATAGATTTTAGCTTTGGATTTATAAAATGGCAGAGATAGGAAAAGACGTCAGGAGAGCTAAGTCGTATTTGGAGAAGGGGGAGCTTGTGGCCATTCCTACAGAGACCGTGTATGGTCTTGCAGCTAACGCCCTGGATCCCTTGGCTGTTACCAAAATATTTATTACCAAAGAACGCCCTTCATTTGATCCATTGATTATTCATGTGGCTTCCGCTGATCAGGTCAATCAATTTGTTGAATATATTCCTGAGCAGGCAAAAAAATTGATTAATCACTTTTGGCCAGGGCCACTAACAGTATTGCTTCCCAAAAAATCAATTATCCCTGATCTTGTTACATCAGGCCTTAGCACTGTAGGAATTCGTTGTCCTGATCACCCCCTAACACAGCAATTACTTCAGTCACTGGAATTTCCGCTAGCTGCACCCAGTGCGAATCCTTTTGGATACATAAGCCCCACAAGTGCCCAACACGTTCAGGATCAATTGGGAAGTAAAATTCATTATATACTCGATGGTGGTCTGTGTGAAATTGGACTGGAATCAACTATTATTGGATTTGAAGAGGGTAACGTTGCGCTCTACCGAAGAGGAGGCGTTAATGATGATCAAATCACAAATGTGGTCGGACCAATCAAATTAAAACTATCATCGTCATCTAACCCATTGGCACCCGGTCAGTTGGAAAGTCATTATGCCCCAAAGAAAATGTTTTTGCTAGGCAACATCGAGACGCTCGAAAAAAAATATGGCAATGTCAAGAAAGGAGTACTACGATTCCAACAAAATAGTGATCATCAAAAGCACACATTATATTTATCAAAATCAGGTGATCTCAATGAGGCCGCCAGAAATCTATTTACCTTATTGCGTCAATTGGACAACATGGAGGTGGATATCATTTTAGCAGAACCAGTTCCTGATGTTGGGATAGGTAAAGCAATAAACGATCGGCTGCGAAGGGCGGCCGTAAAACATGAATAGCCTATTATTATATCAATATTAAATTATAAATGATATGCCTAAACTATTAGTGCTTACGGGCGGTGGAGATTGCCCAGGATTAAACGCAGTTATCAGAGGAATTGTAAAAAGAGCCCAGAAAGAAAAAGAATGGGACATATATGGAAGCATAGAAGCATTTAATGGCGTACTCAGTAATCCTGTTGAAATAGTTCACC
>DATCZR010000293.1:0-5174 GCA_036525835.1 Cyclobacteriaceae bacterium | reverse complement strand
GCCAGCAATACCAAAAGATCATACAGAACTTAATTTTTTAAGAGAAAGTGGATACACTATTCTTAAGAGGGCTGAAGTATTGGGATTAATTACCAAACAACACAAAACTATTGCCGTGGCGGGAACACATGGCAAAACAACTACTTCTTCTCTCATTACTCACATACTTAAGGTAGCAGGGGTAAACATCGTGGCATTTCTTGGAGGTGTGACTACCAATTATGCAACCAACCTGGTGATGGAGGGTGAGGCGGGCGATAATACGATTGTGGTAGCCGAGGCTGATGAATTTGATCGTTCTTTTTTAAAGTTATTTCCAGATGTGGCTGTAATTACATCTGTGGATCCGGACCATCTAGATATTTATGGTAATCATCAGGAGGTGATCAAGTCGTTCACTGATTTTGCCAACCAAATACACAAAGGTGGGTTACTCGTAAAACATGAATCAATTCGTGCCATTGATAATGAAATAAATGGTATAGAAGTCAATACTTATGGCATGAGCCGGGGACAATTTTTTGCCAGTCGAACTACCACGGAGGGTGGATTTTTTGAATTCAATCTTGTTGGCTATGCCTCTGAGATAGAAAAAATTAAGCTAGGTGTCCCCGGTTTTCACAATATGGAAAATGCCATTGCTGCAGCTATCGTAGCCAAGCATTTAGGAGTTAAAGATGATACCATTAAAAAGGCGCTTGCATCATTTGCTGGTGTAAAACGCAGGTTTGAGTTTATCCTCCGCAGTGAAAAGCTGGTCTTTATTGATGACTATGCCCATCATCCCACGGAGATTACCGCATTTCTTTCATCGCTACGCGCTATGTATCCGAATAAAAAAATTACCGCAGTTTTTCAGCCGCATCTTTATTCGCGCACACGTGATTTTGCAGATGGATTTTCAAGCAGCCTGAGTATAGCTGATGAAGTGCTATTGATGGATATCTATCCTGCCAGGGAACTTCCTATCCCTGGAGTTTCTTCGGATATGCTTTTTGAAAATATCAAGAGCCAGGTAAAGATCAGGTGTAACAAAAATGATGTAATCCAGAAACTGGAAGATATGGATATGGAAGTGATTGCTACGATTGGTGCCGGGGATATAGATACCTGTGTTCAGCCAATCAAGAATATGTTGAGCCAAAAGTATACCTATTCCACTGATAACTAATGGATTGAGAATGAAAAAGTTTAATCTGAAAATCCGGAATGAAGTAAAGATAGCTGTGGTTATAGTTGGTCTATTTTTCTTAATTGCTTTTGGCGAAAGAAAGCAAAGTGGAGTTGTTTGTACCAACATTGTCATTGAAGTAGAGAATGCGAAGGAGAATCATTTTCTGGATGAATCAGATGTATTAAAGATAATAGAGAGCAGTGGCGAGGCGGTTATCGGAGAAAGCATTGAGGAGATTAATCTGCGTGTATTGGAAAATAAACTTGAAAATGATAAGCACATCAGTAACGCAGAAATATTTGGTGATGTCAAGGGCAATTTGACAGTCAACATCGTATTGAGGCGCCCTATAGCCAGACTGATTCGTGAAGATGGACCTGATGCCTATATCGCTGAGGATGGAAAGATAATGGAGACATCGGGAAAATTTGCTGCACGAATTGTCTTAATCAGCGGATCTGTAGTTAAACCGTTGATACAGCAAGGTGATTTGCATTTATCTGAAGGAGGGGAGCAATTAATTGAAATGATAGAATTCATTAATCGCAATCAATTTTGGAAAGCACAGGTGGCGCAACTCGACTTTAATAAGACTGGTAAAGTTTTTATCTACCCGCAAGTGACAGGCCAGGTGGTGGAGTTTGGAAAACCGGAAGACATCGAATTAAAATTTCAAAAACTCATGATTTTTTATAAAGAGGTACTTCCACAAATGGGATGGACAAAATACGAAAGAATAAATGTGGAGTATGAAGGCCAGGTAATAGCCGAATAAATAATAATGACAGACTAACTATAACTAAGAATATCAACCACTAATTAACGATTACAACCATGGAACAAGAGAAAATTGTAGTAGGACTCGACATAGGCACGACAAAGATCTGTGCTATTGTTGGTCGTAAAAATGCTTTTGGTAAGCTTGAGGTACTCGGCATGGGAAAAGCTGAATCTGAAGGAGTTATCAAAGGCATTGTCACCAATATTGACAAAACGGTATTCGCTATCGAAAAGGCCATAAAGGAGGCGAGCGACATGTCTGGTATAGATGTAGGCGTTGTCAATGTAGGGATAGCCGGACAGCATATTCGCAGTTCTATACACCATGGTAGTATTACGCGCAATTCAAAGGATGATGAAATCAGTATCGAGGATGTAAACCGATTGACGGAAGACATGTATCGCATCGTTATTCCCCCGGGAAGCGAGATCATTCATGTAATGCCACAAGACTATATGGTTGATTATGAAGAAGGCATTAAAGATCCTGTAGGGATGTCTGGTGTTAAACTAGAAGCTGACTTCCATATCATCACAGCTCAGACAAGTGCGATAAATAACATTAACAAATGTGTACGAAGAGCTGGACTGGAAATTGAGGACTTGATTTTAGAACCTTTGGCTTCAAGCCTGGCGGTGCTAAGTGAAGAAGAAAAGGAAGCCGGTGTATGTTTGATTGACATCGGTGGGGGAACCACTGATGTAGCCATTTTCTACGACAACATCATTCGTCATACTGCCGTCATTCCTTTTGGCGGAAATATTTTAACCACAGACATTCAACATGGGTTGATGGTGATGGCGAAGCAAGCAGAATCACTCAAGACCCGTTTTGGTAAGGCTATTGCAGAGGAAGCTAGCCCTAATGAAATCGTCTCCATCCCGGGTATCAGAAACAGAACAGCCAAGGAAATTTCCGTGAAGAATCTATCGCATATCATTCAGGCGCGTATGGAGGAAATTATTGAGATGGCGCATAACGAAATATTGAGCTCAGGATTTGAAAATCGTCTGGCTGGAGGTATTGTCATTACTGGAGGAGGCTCTCAGCTAAGTTGTCTGAAACAATTGGTCGAATACATGACAGGCATGGATACCCGCGTAGGATATCCCAATGAGCATCTTGGTAAGAGCAAGATAGAAGTAGTGAAGAGCCCCATGTATGCTACTGCGGTTGGTCTGGTGCTTTCAGGGTTCCGTTCCTTGGACGAAAGGGAAGAACGCTACAAAGAAGCCAGGGTAAACAAAGTAGGAAAAGCAAAAAAAGTAACCTCATCAGATTTTTTTACCAGCATCCTTAATAAAACTAAAGGACTGTTGATTGATGACCTGGATGGAAAAAATGAATATTAAATTAACCACTAAACAATAATTATCATGTCTGGAATAGCTTACAAATTCGAGCTCCCCAAGCATCACCAATCGATTATTAAGGTAATCGGGGTAGGTGGGGGAGGAAGTAATGCGGTCAACCACATGTTTGGACAAGGCATCAAAGATGTTGAGTTTGTCGTGTGTAATACCGACTTACAGGCGCTTAACAGCAGCCCCATACCTTACAAATTACAAATTGGCGCAAACCTCACCGAAGGGTTGGGATGTGGTGCCAATCCTGAAGTAGGTCGAGCTGCCGCTGTAGAAAGCAAGGATCAAATCCGTGAAATGCTGGCGGGTACCAAGATGGTATTTGTTACAGCAGGTATGGGAGGAGGCACTGGAACTGGTGCTGCACCTGTCTTGGCCAAAATTGCAAAAGACATGGACATTTTGACGGTTGGTATTGTTACCGTTCCCTTCCAGTTTGAGGGTAAGAAAAAACTGGCACAGGCACAATTAGGAATTGAAGCCTTGCGTGCAAGTTGTGATACTGTCCTGATTATACTTAATGATAAGTTAAGGGAAATCTACGGCAACCTATCCATTGGGCAAGCCTTTGCGCAAGCAGACAATGTACTTACAACAGCTGCTAAAGGAATTGCCGAAATCATTACCCTGGCGGGTTATGTGAATGTGGACTTCCAAGATGTGCGTACCGTCATGCATGACGCTGGTGCTGCAGTAATGGGATCAGCAGAGACACGTGGTGAGAATCGTGCGCTATTGGCCGCTCAGCAATCTTTGGCCTCACCACTATTGGATAATAAAGACATAATGGGTGCCAAGCGGATATTGTTATCTATTATTTCCGGAGAAGAAGCAGAACTACAAATGGATGAGCTTTCAGAAATTACTGAGTACATCCAGGAGCAGGCAGGTGAAGATGCCGAAATAATATTTGGCCATGGGGTAGATGATAGTATCGGTGATCGGATCAGGGTTACCGTGATTGCCACAGACTTCATTTCAGAATCAAAATCAATCTTTGATAAAGAGGAGAAGAAGGTGCATGACCTGGATAGGTCTCAGCGCATATTGTTTGATCAAATTGACAGCTCGGTGAATCAGGGGGGCAAGGAGATAGAGCTAAAATCAATAATGGAGACAAAGAAAGAAGCCGAGAAACCAGTTGAGCAACCTGAATTGAAGATGGAAGTGAAAAAATCGGATGACGAAAGATCTGTAGAAAAGCAAAAAGAAGAGCCGCCCAAAAAGAAAGAAGAAAAGGAGGAGAGAAGCTACACTTTTACTTTGTTCGATAAAACGGAAGAGCCGGTAAAAAACAAAACCTTGTTTGACGACATCGAGGAAGACATAGAAGATGAAGAGGATGGTGAGGCGAGTTTATTTGATGAAGTTGAAGATGATGAGTTTGGGTTAGGCGATGAAATTTCTTCCGATCAAATTCTAAATGAAGAAGGTATGATGGAATACAGAAAGACAAAGGAACGACTTGAGCAGCAAGCCAAGGAGCGCAGAGAAAGACTGAAAGCGGCTAAAAAGCAAGAGATGACCAAAGAAGAATTCAATGAAAAGTGGTCATTGCCGGCATATCTTCGCAGAGGAGTGAAAATGAGTAACGTACCTCATTCTTCTGAGCCATATATTTCACGGTATAATTTAAATGATGATAACAGTCTGCTTGGCAACAATAAGTTTTTGCATGACAATGTGGACTAAAATATAGATACTGGAATCTGGATACTAATTGCTGGATAATCCAGACATCAGCAACAAATTTCTAGAGACCAGAATCTATTAATAAGTATCAAAGATATGGCATTCCCGGTTCGACAGGTTTTTACTCCATTCGTAGTGGTTGTTGGTTGTAAATATTTTTTGC
>DATCZR010000292.1:0-4942 GCA_036525835.1 Cyclobacteriaceae bacterium | reverse complement strand
CTACGGAATAATATTGATCGTATCAGCGGTACTTGCTTTGATTACTGGATTGGTAGTAAGAAAGTCTGAGCCTGTTTTAGATAAATAAGATTTCAAAAATAATTATCTATTCAATTATTAAACATCTATTGCGTTGAGGGGATTGAATGTTAGTGTGGTTATTCCAGCTTATAATGAGGAAGAATCACTTCCTGAATTAAGTCAATGGATTGTTAAAGTAATGGAGGAAGCAGGGTATACCTACGAAGTCCTCTTTATTGATGATGGCAGTACCGATGGCACCTGGAATGAAATTGTGAAATGCAACTTGATGAATCCTGCCTTTAAGGGAATCAAGTTCAATCGTAATTTCGGTAAATCTGCCGCCCTGCATACCGGCTTTAAGGCATCCAAAGGAGATGTGGTCATTACTATGGATGCCGACCTTCAGGACAGCCCTGAAGAAATACCAGCCCTCTATCAAATGGTCACAGCGCAAGGCTATGATCTGGTCTCTGGATGGAAGAAGAAAAGGCATGATCCATTGTCGAAGACAATTCCTTCCCGATTTTTTAACTATATAACCCGATTAATGTCGGGCATAAAATTGCATGATTTCAATTGTGGTTTGAAGGCTTACAAGTCTGTAGTGGTGAAAAACATCAGTGTCTATGGAGAGATGCATCGGTACATACCGGTGATTGCCAAATGGGCTGGATTTGTTAAGGTGGGAGAAAAAGTAGTAGCGCATCGGGAGCGTAAATATGGTATTACCAAATTTGGATGGGAGCGATTTGTAAAAGGCTTTTTGGATTTACTGTCCATCATGTTCGTTGGCAAGTTTAGAAGAAACCCGATGCATTTTTTTGGCAGTTTTGGCATTGTTTCTTTCCTAATCGGCTTTGCACTGACAGCGAAAATATTTTATGACAAAATAGATTCACTTTTTATCTCTGGAATTCCCCTAAAACGAGACATTACCGAGCAGCCCATCTTTTACATCGCCTTGGTTGCAGTTGTGATTGGAGTCCAATTATTTTTAACCGGATATCTGGCTGAAATGGTGGCCATGCAGTCTCTCTCTAAGCGAGATTACCTCGTAATAGACAAGGTTGGGATTCAAGACTTAATTCAGACTGAGCAGGGCAAAATCATGATTACGTCCTAATTGCTCATTTCATTTTTTTGGTAAAAAATCAAAACAATTTGTCGCTAATTGCGATATAGTAGAAGATTTGCAGCTTCATGAGAAACTATTACACGTTACTGTTCTTATTCATTTCATCTTCTGTACTCGCGCAGGATAAATTTACCATTAATGGTTATGTCAAGGATGTGTCCAATGGAGAAGCCTTAATTGGAGCGACTGTATATGTGAAGGAAATCAGCAATGGGGCGGTGACAAACGTCTATGGCTTTTACTCCATCACTTTAATGCCGGGTGAGTACACGATCAACTATAGCTACATGGGCTATTCACTTATTACCAAAATGGTAAACTTAAATGAGAATATAGAACTCAATATTGACCTGGCTCCAGAGAGTGAACAACTTGAAGAAATCATAGTACAGGCAGAGCGGGAGCAAGCCAATGTGGAGAACATGGAGATGAGTACCAATAAATTGGATATTCGGACCATTCTCAAAGTACCTACCTTTTTGGGTGAAGCTGATGTGCTACGAAGCATACTTTTGCTGCCAGGAGTGAGCACGGTAGGTGAGGGTGCATCCGGTTTCAATGTGCGAGGAGGCAGTGTGGGTCAAAACCTGGTTTTATTGGATGAAGCCCCAGTCTACAACTCTTCTCATCTGTTTGGATTCTTCTCTGTGTTCAATCCTGATGCGGTAAAGGATACTAAGCTGTACAAGGGAGCCATTCCATCAAGATATGGTGGCAGGTTAGCTGCATTGCTTGACGTGAGAATGAAGGAGGGGAACAGCAAAAAGTTTGAGGCCAACGGAGGGATAGGATCTTTATTCAGCCGTCTGGCCATTGAAGCACCAATCGTCCCTGATAAATCTTCTTTTATAGTAGCCGCACGCAGATCTTATATTGACGTAGTTGCTCGCCCTTTCGTGCCATTGCTTGAGGATGGGGGCGCACTTAATTTCTATGACCTAACACTCAAGACCAACTATAGCTTCAACAGGAAAAATAAGTTATACGCTTCTGGCTATTTTGGTCGAGATGTTTTTATGTTCGATGCCAACCAGGGATTTAGCTGGGGCAATACAACAGGAACACTTCGGTGGAATCATTTATTCAATGAGAGGTTATTTTCTAACCTTACCTTTGTTTATAGCAACTACGATTATAAGCTCCAATTTGGAGAGAATGATTTAGATAGTTTCAAATGGGATTCTTCGATCTCTAATTTCATTCTAAAGCCGCAGTTCTCTTATTTCATCAATAGTGATAATGAGTTAGATTTTGGGGGAGAAGCTATTTACTACACGTTCGAGCCTGCCAATGCGGTTGGTGTTTCAAATGGCAGTGCAATAGATGTGAGCCTTAATAAAAAATTTAATCTGGAGACCGCCCTGTATATTGGGAATAAGCAAAAAGTTAGTGATTTTTTGTCACTGGAATACGGAGTTCGCTTTTCGCATTTTCAGTCATTTGGGCCAGCAGAAGTATATCAATACAAAGATACCACAGCAGGTACAAGGAGATATCCGGTATCATTCGAGAATTTCAAGAAAAATGAGACCATCGTATCCTACAACAATTGGGAGCCTCGCGCCTCGGTTCGCCTGCAATCAGGTTTGAAAAGTTCGATCAAAGGCAGCTACAACAGAATGGTTCAGTATCTGCATCTCATTTCCAATACTACCGCCTCTAATCCACTAGACGTATGGACACCAAGTTCAAAAAACATCAAACCTGAAATAGCCGATCAATTTACTTTGGGATATTTTAAAGATCTGGGCGAGAGAAGGGCTTATGAAGTTTCAATTGAAGGATATTATAGGGCAACGGAGAATCAGGTTGATTACATAGATGGTGCCGACCTGCTAATCAATGAATTTCTGGAGGGAGACTTATTAACTGGAATTGGTCGTGCATATGGAGTAGAAACTTACTTTCAGAAAAAGACAGGTAAACTAACAGGATGGATAAGTTATACACTGGGTAGAACGGAACTACAAGTAACTGGAATCAACAAAGGTAATTGGTATCCTACCCGATATGATCAAACTCATAATGTGAAGATTGCAGCTTTTTATGATTTAAGTCAGCGCGTTTCCCTTTCTTCTGACTTCGTTTTTGTCTCGGGTACACCCACTACCTTTCCTACTTCTCGATTTGTGATGCAAGACCTCTTGATTCCATACAATGTGAATGAATCAAGAAATAACGTAAGGCTGCCGAGCTATCACAGATTGGATGTATCGCTCAGGTTAGAAGGAAAAAAAGTACGTAAAGGCAAGGAAAGAAAGAATCGGGATTATTGGGTATTCTCCGTTTATAATCTTTATGGCAGAAAGAATCCATTCTCCATTTACTTTTCGCAACGTGATGAACGTGTACCTGCGGGAATACCTCTAGGTTCCCAGGCTACACAGCTCTCCATTATTGGAACATTGGTGCCGTCAGTTTCATACAATTTTAAATTTTAGAAGTATGAAGAATAATTTTGGTCAGATAGTAAAATATGGGTTATTCGTTTTGGTGATGCCATTGTTATTTTCATGTGAAGATGAAATTTTTCCAAAACTTGAAAATGCAGACCCTATTGTGGTGATTGATGCGTGGATAAGCAATAAGTCTGGAGATCAGGTAATCAAGATTACTTCAAGTCAATCTTATTTTGACAATACACTACCTCCCGGGATGTCTGGAGCCAATGTAATAGTAACTGATAATTTGGGTGCTGATTTTTTATTTGTGGAAGATACCACCTCTCCTGGCCAATACATTTGGAGCCCTGTTGGCACTGAGGTTTTTGGAGATGTTGGCAATTCTTATGTGCTGACGGTACAAATTGGAAGCGAGACTTATGTGGCGGTTTCAATAATGAATCGCGTTCCGGTGATTGATAGTATATCCTTCACTTTTGAGGAGGAGAGTTCATTTTTACCAGAAACCTACCTGGCAGATTTTTGGTCAAGTGATTTTGTAGGACCCAATGATACCTATTGGGTAAAAGCCTGGAAAAATGGGATTCCATTGAATAAGCCAGGGGATATCAACTTAGCCTATGATGCTGGGTTTTCTGCAGGGGGTAATTTTGATGGAGTCACATTTATCACACCCATAAGACAAGGTATAAATCCATTTGATCAAGATGAAAATGATGAAATTATACCTCCCTATCTACCCGGTGATTCAGTTTACGTGGAAATTCATTCGATTACCTTAGAAGCTTTCAATTTTATGAACGAAGTGGCTGTTCAAACTGACAGACCTGGCGGATTTTCTGAACTATTTGCTTCTCCCATATCTAATGTGTCAACTAATATTTTTAATGCGAGCAACTCATCAAAGAAGGCACTTGGATTCTTTAATGTGTCTGCTGTGTCAGGTCTGGGTAGACGGCTAGAACAATAGTTGAATTCGCTAATTGAACCATATTAAGTGTAAATTTGTATAATAGTACGTTCATTGAAAGCGGGTGCATATTATTAATCACTAGTAAAACTGGGGCCGACCGGTTTTGACAGGATGTATGAGTGCGTATGCCAGCATGCAGGCTCATGGGGTGAGAGCCTTGAAAGATAGTCCCAAAACCATACTTGGCGAGTCTAACTACGCCTTGGCTGCTTAATCTGACGATACGTTAGATGAGTTTGTCTCCGATAAGATCGGAGAGGCCAACATCGCTCATTGTCTATGTTCTACGGATGGTGAATATGCGGTGTCGTTTGTCGGAACTGCTCTGTGAGAGGTTACTAATCACAGCTAAGACACAGTGACTAAGGAGGAGTTTAGGTTGTTGACTGCCTTACTACTCCCAACAAT
>DATCZR010000291.1:0-4851 GCA_036525835.1 Cyclobacteriaceae bacterium | reverse complement strand
CACAACACCAAGAGGCGTGCGGGTTGTATAGTTAACAGCCTCTTGATCTGTTTGATGTGCCTGTGATTCAAAATGCAGAATTGCGGTGGCAAAGAATCGAATGTTGGCTGAAGCTCTTGGTATATCAACCGATTGGGCCAGCTTCAGCGGTTTACCATTGTCTTCACTTTCTGCTTTCGCTAAAACATCAAACTGCTTGTCTATCCCATTTGCAATTTTTAATAAAATATTTGACCGCTCCGCCACTGGTAAAGAAGACCAACTTGGAAAAGCTTTGGCTGCAGCATCAACAGCTTTGTCGATATCATTTGAATTGGAGTCTGGAATAAGGCTATATACTTTGCCTATTGATGGATTGAAATTATCCAGCCAGTTTTCTGATTGTGCTGGAAGAAGTTCACCATTAATGTAATTCAGAATTTTTTCCATCTGCTAGAGATTCCCTGTTCGGCCTCCATCTACCGGTATATTAATTCCATTGATATACCCTGCTGCCGGTGAAGCTAAAAATGCGATTGCTGCAGCTACTTCGTACGCTTCACCAATTCTTTTAGCCGGAATTTCATCAATCATCTCTTGGGTTATGTCTTCTCCTGATTTGCCAGAGCTTTTTGATTTTCCTTTTATTATGGATTGCAGCCTAGATGTCATGGTCGCTCCGGGCAATACATTATTGACAGTAATTCCAAATTCCGCCAACTCAAATGATAATGTTTTGGCCCAATTAGCTACAGCACCTCTAATGGTGTTGGACACCCCTAATCCTTTTATGGGCGCTTTTACAGAAGTGGAAATGATATTAATGATTCTCCCATACTTTGCCTTTTTCATAGACGAAACAAAAGCCTGCACCAAATATTGATTGCATATCAAATGAGATTGAAAAGCATTGAGAAATTCAAATGTTCTGGCATCGATGGCTTTACCTGCTGGAGGCCCACCCGTGTTATTAACTAAAATATGAACCGGATTACTTTGTGAATAAATATCAGCGGTAAGCTTTACGTCTTCAGGCCTGTTAAAATCAGCTACCAAATAACTGTGCTTTTGTGTTCCCTTTCTGGGTAATTCCGCCACTACCTTCTTGAGCTTATCTTCATCTCTAGAGAATACAGTCACACTTGCACCTAATTGTGCCAATTCCGTGGCTGCTGCTTTACCTATTCCCTGCGTTGCGCCGCAAACAACAGCTCTTTTCCCGCTTAAATCCAGATCCATTATATTGAAGTCTTGTTTTTTTGTAAATATAAGACTCAAAAAGTTGTTAGTTTTACTAAGTAAAAATTAATTGAAAAGTCATGGCGATAAGAAGACCCTTCAATCTCAAGAAATGGATCAGTGATAATCGAGATCTGTTGAAACCACCTGTTGGCAATAAAAATCTTTATGCCGATGCAGGAGATTACATCGTGATGGTAGTGGGAGGTCCAAATGCACGTAAAGACTATCATTATAATGAGACAGAAGAATTGTTTTATCAGCTGGAAGGTGACATCCAAGTGACCATTCAGGAAGACGGCAAAGCAGTAGAAATTCCGATCAAGGAAGGAGAAATGTTTTTATTGCCAGCGAAAGTACCGCATCAACCCAGTAGACCCGCCAATTCAGTTGGATTAGTAATTGAGTGCAAGCGAACCAACAATGAGAACGATGGACTAATGTGGTTTTGTGAAAACTGCAACAACCAATTAATGGAGTTTAAGTTTCATCTCAA
This sequence comes from Cyclobacteriaceae bacterium, assembly GCA_036525835.1. Classification (GTDB taxonomy): domain Bacteria; phylum Bacteroidota; class Bacteroidia; order Cytophagales; family Cyclobacteriaceae; genus ELB16-189. The sequence continues at coordinate 3,137 of DATCZR010000291.1, read as the reverse complement.
CAACATTGAAAAAGATTTTCTTCCCCGATTCAAAGAGTTCTATGGATCAGAAGAATCACGAACTTGTTCCAAATGTGGAACCGTAATGGAGGCAGACCCCAGATTTGTTTAGTTCTTTCATCGATGACCCTTGAAAATTCCCTGACTTTTGCCAGAAAGATGGATCGACTGGATCCGATTGCATCCTATAGAAAAAAATTCTTAATCCCTGTGCATAAGGGAAAACCATCTGTTTATTTCGTTGGAAATTCTTTAGGGCTTCAACCTCGCGAAACAAAAAAATACGTTAACGAAGAATTAGAAGACTGGGCCACGCTGGCCGTTGAAGGACATTTCGAGGGAAGAAGACCCTGGTTGTATTATCATAAGTTTAGTAAGAAAGCCCTGGCCGGATTGGTAGGAGCCAAGCCCATTGAAGTGGTGGCCATGAATCAGCTTACCGTCAATCTCCATTTGATGATGGCTTCATTTTATCGCCCTACCAAGGAACGCTTCAAAATTATTATTGAAGCAGGTGCATTCTCATCTGATCAATACGCGGTGGAATCACAAATAAAATTCCATCAACTCAATCCTGAGGTTGCGCTTGTCGAATTGAAACCCCGTCCGGGCGAACACACCTTACGAACCGATGATATTATTCAAACTATTAGCGATCACGGTGATCAGTTGGCGCTGGTGCTACTATCGGGAGTACAATATTATACGGGTCAATTTTTTGACATTAAAAAAATTACCGAAGCAGGTCGTAAAACTGGAGCCAGCGTGGGTTTTGATTTGGCTCACGCCATTGGAAATGTGCCATTGCAATTGCATAAAGACAACGTTGACTTTGCGGTGTGGTGCAGTTACAAGTATTTAAATTCCGGACCCGGAGGAATTGCTGGAGTTTTCATTCACGAACGCCATCAGGCGAACAGCAATCTTCAGCGCCTGGCTGGTTGGTGGGGCCATAATGAAAAAGAGAGGTTTCAAATGAAGAAAGGTTTCAAGCCTATGCCCGGTGCAGACGGCTGGCAACTTTCCAATATACCTGTGCTGGCAGGAGCTTCGCATCTTGCGGCTTTAAAACTATTTGAAGAAGTGGGTTTGACTTCGCTCAGGAAAAAAAGTTTGCTCCTGACAGGATATCTTCATTTCCTTCTAAAGCAAATCGATCCACATGAAAAATATTTTAGTGTGATCACTCCAGATGATCACAATAGCCGGGGATGTCAATTGTCTATTTTAATGAAAAGGAACGGTAAAAAAATATTCAATTCGCTCATCAAGGCGGGTATATATACAGATTGGCGCGAACCCGATGTGATTCGAGCCGCACCTGTGCCTATGTACAATTCATTTGAAGATGTATACAAATTTTCAAATGTGCTTTCGTCCCTGCTTTGATGACCTGATGTCATGATTATTGTCATGTTTATGACCAGTCCGGTTCATTATTTTTAATTGAATTGAATTATTCTGATTACGCTATCCAGAAGCAGAAATATGCAAACAGAAAATAAAAACATCGCTATAGTAGGAGCCGGGTTGGTTGGTTCTTTGTTGTCCATTTATTTGATCAAGCGTGGGTACAACGTCACCGTATTTGAGCGAAGAGCCAACATGCGCAAGCATGTATTGGATGCAGGGAGGTCCATCAATTTAGCATTAAGCAACAGAGGTATTTGTGCATTAGAACATGTGGGCCTGGCCGATGCCATGAAAAAGGTAGCCATTCCCATGCTTGGCCGAATGATTCACAATCTCAAAGGTGACTTAACTTTTCAATCGTACGGCAATGATGGTCAATTTATCAATTCCGTTTCCAGAGGTGGCCTGAACATGATGCTGATGGAAGAGGCCGAAAAACAAGGCGTTCATTTCTTTTATGAATATAAATGCGAGGACGTTAATTTTGAAAAAAACGAAATTAAGTTCCAAACCTATGGATCCCATATGGTGAAAAAATTTGACGTGATCATTGGGGCCGATGGCGCTTTTTCTGCCGTAAGAAAAACAATGGAAGAACAAGGATTAACCAAATGCACCCCAGAAGAATTGGAACATGGTTATAAGGAGTTGCGCATTCCTCCTTCCGATAATGGAAGTTTTCTGCTTCAGAGGAACGCCCTGCATATTTGGCCAAGGGAAAGCTTTATGTTGATCGCACTTCCCAACCCTGACGCAACATTCACTTGCACTTTGTTTTTACCCGCTAAAGGCGAAGTGTCTTTTAAAAAACTTAAAAAGAAAGAAGACATCAACATCTTTTTTCAAACACACTTTGCTGATGCCGTACCCTTAATGCCTACACTTATTGAAGATTTCAGAGACAACACTATGGCATCATTGGTCACCATCAGAACCTACCCATGGGTAGCTAATAACACTTTTTTAATCGGAGATGCCGCTCATGGGATTGTCCCTTTTTATGGGCAAGGAATGAACGCAGGTTTTGAAGATTGTTTTGTGCTCAATGAATTATTGGATAAGTATCACGATGATTGGTCAAAAGTGTTACCAGAATTTCAGGAGCTGCGCAAGCCAGATAATGATGCCATTGCTCAATTGGCGCTGGATAATTTTGTGGAAATGAGAGACCTGGTTGCTGATGACGAATTCCTACTTAGGAAAAGAATAGAATCACGGCTACATGAGATGTACCCAAAAGACTGGATACCACTTTATTCCATGGTGACTTTTAAAGAAGACATGAGATACTCTGAAGCCTTGGCCAAAGGCAAACTTCAACAACAGGTGATGGATGAAGTAATGAGTAGGCCTGACATTGAAACCAATTGGGAGCAATTAGACTTAAAGAAAATTGTAGAAAAACTGGAGGCAAAAAGCGCTAATTGATATACCGCTTGTATTCATCATATCGACCCAATACCTCCTTCACATAATTGATGGGTTCCTCACATCGGCAATAGCCAGCTTTCACAACCGAATCTCTGTAGTACTTAGGATCCGATTTCTTTGACAGATAATCTTCCACTTCATCCCATTTAGTTGGATCTCCTCTGTATTTGCGAGCGAGATTCCTGGCATCTAATACATGCGAAAGCCCCACGTTATAGGAGGCAAGCATGAATTTTATACGTTCGTCTTTATCTCTAATTGTTTTAGCCCACTGCCGATCCAGAAATTTAAGA
>DATCZR010000290.1:0-21499 GCA_036525835.1 Cyclobacteriaceae bacterium | reverse complement strand
TGTGTTTGACTCACCAGCCAATGCAGTATTCTGGGATGTGTTGAAGTTTCAATTTTAAACTTGAAGAGACATGAATAAAATTAAATATTTAGCATTGACATTGGCAGGGGTATTCCTCTTGTCTGTGTCGTGTAGCGATGATAAAGAACTGGTTCCCGTTTGGGAAACAGGAATCAACGGAGAGGGCTTGATTGTGAGCACCGCGCAGGACTTTAAACGTGGTGAACCAGCCATTACCCTGGACTTCGAACTGAAATGGATTTCAGTTGACTCCAAAGCAACGGTAACCAAAATGGAAGTGTTCTTCTCTTGGAAGGAGACCTACAAAGATGTGGATGGAAATCCGGCAATAGCTAACCACGGCACAAAAGCCTTGACTACCTTTGAAGGTGGAGCTGTTCCAGCTAACCGCACACCAGTGGCCTTCTCCTTGACACAAGCACAGGTTCAGGCATTGTATGCCGGCGCTACGTTTGATTACAATGACGGAGTATCCGGCAATGCAATCGATGTGTTTGGTGCGCCATTCAATCCAGCCAGAGATGCAACCAATATCTTTATTGATAAGGATGCATTTACTGTAGAGTGGCATTTTACTGCCGATGACGGACGCGTATTTGATTCCTGGTCGCCTAGTGTGTGTACCGAGTTTCCTGGCTCTAACTGCCAGGTTGACTTTGGTGTAGTTTGCGCGGAGGAGGTACCTCAGCCAAATATTGCTGGAAACTGGACCTTTGACATGCAGGATACCTATGGTGACGGCTGGCAAGGTGGCTATGTGAGCATCATCGTTGATGGTACTGAGGCCGCTCAGGCTAAACTTGGAAATGGTTCTGGTATTACTTCTGGACAATTTATATATGCCGCATCGCCAACAGCGACAAGCATTGCATTTGCCTGGAGTAATGATACCTACAACTCTGAGTGTGTGTTTACCATTAAGTCGCCCAAAGGAAACGTGGTGGCTAGTGTAAGTAATCCTAGTGCTGGTCCAATTAAATTGAACCTGTGTCAGGAGTAAAGCGTAAATTTTAAATACTAAAAAGGCCATCACAGCGTGATGGCCTTTTTTTATGTGTCGTACTAATTGAATTAGATTGTCTGTACTTAGATTAATGGAATGTTTCCAATGGCTATTGGAGCATTCTGAGCAAGGTAGCTAGCCTGCTCTTCAGATTTCTCCGATCGATTATAAAATCGAGGAAGCCATGCTCCAGCACAAACTCAGCACTCTGAAATCCTTTTGGAAGATCTTTACCAATTGTTTCACGAATAACGCGAGGGCCTGCAAAACCAATTAATGATTTGGGCTCTGCAATGTTAAAATCTCCCAGCATGGCGAAGGATGCCGTTACACCTCCTGTAGTAGGATCGGTTAGCAAGGATATATAGGGAATCTTAGCTTCATCCAACATGGCCAGCTTTGCTGATGTCTTCGCCATTTGCATTAGCGAAAGCCCTGCTTCCATCATTCTGGCACCTCCTGATCTTGAAATCATCAAGAAGGGCATCTTGTGCTTCAATGAATAATCTATCGCTCTTGAAATTTTCTCACCTACCACAGAACCCATAGAGCCCCCAATAAAACTGAAATCCATGGCGGCAATAACAATGTCAATCCCATCCATCTTTCCATAAGCACTACGAACGGCATCCTTTAAATTGACTTTGGCCTGAGATTCCTTAATCCGTTTAGGATAAGGTTTTGAATCAATAAATTTTAATGGATCTGCAGACTCCATTTCAGGATCAAGCTCTGTGAATTTATTGCCATCAAAAAGAATTTCGAAGTACTCCTTGGAACCTATCCGCACATGATAGTCCTCTTCAGGAACTACATATGCGTTGTTTTTTAGTTCTCGTGTATGAACGATCTTGCCTTCAGGAGATTTGAACCACAATCCATCAGGAACTTCCCGTTTTGCTTCAGTTGGTGTTAAAATTCCCTTGTCGGTGCGCTTAAACCAGGACATAGCTATTTTTTTTAAATCAAATTGGATTCTATTGCTTAATTAAGCAATAGTAATTCCTTTATCCAGATAGACGTCCTGAATGGCATTCAGAATTCCGATACCATCTTTCATGGGTCTTTGGAATGCCTTTCGCCCGGAAATTAGTCCCATGCCTCCAGCTCTTTTGTTGATAACCGCAGTTTTAACGGCATCAGCCAGATCACTGGCTCCTTTGGACTCACCGCCTGAATTGATCAAGCCCGCTCTTCCCATGTAGCAATTAGCTACCTGATATCGGCAAAGATCAATAGGATGGTCAGAGCTAAGTTCGGTGTACATTCTTTCATCCAACTTACCATAGCTTGATCCTCCTGTGTTCAATGCTTTGTAGCCTCCGTTATTCTCAGGTAATTTTTGTTTAATAATGTCTGCTTGAATGGTCACACCCAGGTGATTGGCTTGACCGGTAAGGTCTGCGGCCACGTGATAATCCTTTCCATCTTTTTTAAAGGCGCTGTTTCTGAGGTAACACCACAGGATTGTGGCCATGCCTAGTTCGTGGGCGCGTTCAAATGCTGCCGCCACTTCCTGGATTTGACGAGTGGAATTGTCAGAACCAAAATAAATAGTTGCGCCTACGGCTACTGCGCCAAGATTCCACGCCTCATCCACCGAACCAAACATAATTTGGTCATATTTATTAGGGTAGGTGAGTATCTCATTGTGATTGATTTTCACGATGAAAGGAATTTTATGCGCATACTTTCTGGAAACCATAGCAAGGTTGCCAAAGGTTGTTGCCACTGCATTACACTCTCCTTCTATGGCCAGCTTCACAATATTTTCTGGATCAAAATAGATGGGATTTTTACCGAAAGATGCACCTGCACTATGTTCTATTCCCTGGTCTATGGGCAAAATAGAAAGATAGCCCGTGCCACCCAGTCGGCCATGATCAAAAAGAGTTCCTAAGCTCCTAAGTACCTGGGGGCTTCTATTGGATTGCATGAAGACTCTGTCAACAAAATCAGGGCCCGGAAGGCTTATCTTATCTTGTGAGATGGTCTTGCTTTTGTGGTCCAGAAGGAACTTGGCTTCTTTTCCAAGGATCTTAGAAATGCTTTTTTTTGGCATGGTTCACAAAAATTTAGGGGCTCAAATATAAGACCAAGCTACCTGTACTCCAATTGAGTTGCCTGGTATAAAACGCAGAACCCGTCTTTTGGGACGGGCTCTGATTGCTTGTTATTTTGATTCTTCTACCTGATTGGCAGACAATTTTTCTTTTATTCGGGCTGACTTGCCCTGGCGGCCTTTCATGTAGTAAAGCTTTGCTCTACGTACCTTTCCCGCTTTAACTAATTCAATTTTTTCTATGCTTGGGCTGAGCAATGGAAATATACGCTCAACGCCTACTCCGTTTGATATCTTACGAACGGAAAATGACTCTCCGTTGGTGCTTTTTCCCCTGCGATAGAGGACCACACCCTGAAATTGCTGAATTCTCTCTTTAGCACCTTCCTTTATCTTAACATGGACGTTGATGGTGTCTCCAGCCTTGAAATCAACGATATCGGCTCTTTTTGATGCCAATTCCTGCTCCACAATTTTCATTAAATCAGCCATGACGCGATGGATTTTTAAAATGGACTGCAAATATAGGATTTTAGGAGTAATAAAGATCTGGTCAATTCGGATTTTTATTTTGATTATTCGGCCTTGAAAAGGCCAGGACGCCTTTTCTGCGTCCGCTCCACCGCCTTTTCATGTCGCCATTTTTCAATATTGGCCTCATGACCCGACAGGAGCACTTCAGGAACCTGCCATTCTTTGTAAGTAGAGGGCCTGGTATAAACCGGTGGCGCTACCAATCCATCCTGGAAAGAGTCTGTCATGGCAGAGCTTTCATCAGACAAGACCCCAGGAATAAGCCTTATAATGCTATCTGAGAGCACGGCTGCGGCCAATTCACCTCCGGAAAGTACGTAATCACCAATGCTGATTTCAGCTGTGATCAGGTGCTCTCTCACTCTTTCGTCTACCCCTTTATAATGGCCGCATAGAATGATCAAGTTATTAAGTAGGCTCAGTTTGTTGGCGAGAGATTGACTTAATAATTCGCCATCCGGACTCATGTAAATTACTTGATCGTATGACCTGTTGGATTTCAAATAGGTAATACAACGGTCAATGGGCTCAATCATCATCACCATTCCAGCTCCACCACCAAATGAATAATCATCTACTGCCTTGTGCTTTTGAGTGGAATAATCGCGCAAATCATGCACAGTGAGACTCACCAAATTTTTATCCTGAGCACGTTTAAGGATCGAATCCGAAAATGGACCTTCTAGTAACCGAGGCAAGCAGGTGATGATGTCAATATGCATATGACAAGTTAATCATTACAAAGCATGAAATCAGATTTCCAAAAACCCGTCGGGAAGCTCAACAGTAACCTTCTTTGCCTTGAGGTCCACTTTCTTAATAAAGTAGTCATTGATGGGAATTAGAACCTCCGATTTTTCGCCTTTTACGACCAATAGTGGATTGAGGGCATGTTTATTAATGTCTGAGACAACACCCAGTTTGTTGGTATCAAAATAAACAGAAAACCCAATTAATTCACTTGAATTAGGGCTTTTTGATTGTGATTTGGGCCTTGCTGAAAGCGGTAAAAATACGCGGTTTTGTGCTAAATGATCGGCTTTATCAGGGCTGTCAATGTCTTCCAACTTGAGAATGGCTTGATCGTGTAATATTGAAATGTGCTCAATAAAAAAAGGAACCAACCTGTTGTCTATCTCAACAAAGATTGATTCCAATTTTTTGGGGAGAGGTGAAGATAAAATGACTTTTATGTCACCCTTCAGACCATGTTTTTTGATCACGTACCCAACCTGGTAACATGAATCAATATCCATGTAGTATTAAGCTTCTGATTTTGGTTCCTCAGTTTCAGGAGCCTGGGATTCTGCTTTTGGCGCGCTTTCAGTTACTTCTGCAGCTTGCTCTGCCGGAGCTTCTTCCACCTTAGTCTCTTCCGCAGGCGTTGCTTCAGCGGCTATTTCTTCCTGAGTCTTCACTTCACTCTTCTTGCGAATCTTTTCAGCACGTGCTTCTTTTACTTTGCTTTCGGCCTCTTTTCTGGCTTTCGCAATATCTTGTTTTGACTTGGCCAGTGAGTCACGCTTACCTTGTATCTTGGCTTCTTTGGCTTTCAGCCATTCATCCAGTTTCGCATCAGCTTGCTCTTGCGTAATGGCTCCTTTAACAACGCCTATTTGCAGGTGTTTCTTCAACATGACCCCACGGTAGGATAGCATCGCTTTCACGGTATCAGAAGGCTGAGCGCCATTCATCAACCAATGAAAAGCCCTGTCATCCTTCAGATCAATGCTAGCAGGGTTAGTGAGCGGGTTATAAGTTCCAATTTTTTCAATAAAGCGACCATCACGTGGTGCTCTGGCATCGGCTACGACTACATCGTAAAGTGCCAGTTTTTTGCGGCCTCTACGGGCCAATCTAATTTTTACAGCCATTTTGCTTGTTTTAAGTCTGGATCTCGTCCAATTTTTTTAGGACTGCAAATGTAGCTGATTTTTTTGGTTTGGCAATTAGTGGATTCAAATCTAGTTCATCCGGTTTTTAAAGATTATATTCGTTAAAGCGGTTATTAGATTTTTAATAAATGAGCCGTTTATCTAGATTTGTCAGCACACCATCAAAAACTATGGATAAATACTCCTATATCTCCAACGCGGATGTTGGATACCTCGATGAACTTTATCAAACCTATAAAAAAGATCCTGATTCGGTAGATGTCTCTTGGCAGAAGTTCTTTGAAGGCTACGATTTTTCCTTGCAAAGGTACGGAGACAATGGATCTTCAGATGTGGCCACAGATGCAGCCACTATTAAAGAGACTCAAGTAAGGACCTTGATCCATATGTACCGCTCAAGGGCTCACTTAAAGTCGAATACAAATCCGGTAAGGCAAAGGAGAGACCACAAGGTACCTCTGGACCATAACTATTATGGGTTAACTGATGCCGACCTGAACGTGGAGTTTGATGTAGGTGTAGAAATTGGATTGGGCCGTACCACGCTTAGGAAAATAATTGAAAAGCTAGAGAAGGTCTATGTGGGCACTATAGGATTTGAGTATAGTTATATCCGAAATCAGGAGATTTTTGACTGGTTTGTAGAGAAGTGCGAAACCGACTATTACACCTACAATCCAAGTGTTGAAGAGAAGAGGAATATTCTCTCCAAGTTGAACGAAGCTGTCGTTTTTGAAAATTTCCTGCATACCAAGTTTTTAGGACAAAAAAGATTTTCATTGGAAGGTGGTGAGAATACCATTCCTGCTTTGCAAACAATAATAGATAAAGCCGCAGAACTAGGCGTTCAGGAAGTTGCCATAGGCATGGCGCATCGAGGCAGACTTAATGTATTGTCCAATATTTTGGGAAAGACCTATGCGCAAATTTTCAATGAGTTTGAAGGTAACGCAGGAACGGATGGAACCATGGGAGATGGAGATGTTAAATATCACCAGGGATATGCTGGTCATATTGACACACCATCGAAAAATAAAATATATGTAAAGCTTACGCCCAATCCATCTCACCTTGAAGCGGTAGATCCATTGGTGCTTGGCTATACGAGGGGCCAAATTGACGATGAATACTCCGGAGATTTAAAAAAGGCCATGGCCATTTTAATTCATGGGGACTCTGCCATTGCGGGCCAGGGAATCCTCTATGAAATTGTTCAGATGTCTGGACTTCCAGGATATAATACTGGAGGAACAGTCCATTTTGTAATCAACAACCAGGTTGGATTTACCACAGACTATGATGATGCACGCACTTCAATTTATTGCACTGACTTAGCCAAGATTGTAGATGCCCCCGTGCTTCATGTGAATGGTGACGATGCTGAGGCTGTCACATTTTGTTGTAAGCTGGCCGTTGAATACAGACAAAAATTTGGAAAGGATATTTTCATAGACATGGTTTGCTACCGCAGACATGGACACAATGAAAGTGACGAACCCAAGTTTACACAGCCCAAACTCTATAACATTATTGCCAAGCATCCTAACCCCCGCGAAATCTATTCGAAGTCGCTGATCGAACGTGGAGATGTAGATGCACAATTGGCTAGCGAATTGGAGAAAAGCTTCAGGAGTCAGTTGCAAGACAGACTTCACGAAGTAAAGCAAAAGAAACTGCCCTACAAGGTGCAGAAAATTGAGGAGGAGTGGCATAAGCTTAGAAAATCTGAGCCCGAAGATTTTGACTCATCTCCTTCAACAGCGATAAAACAATCTGTAATTGACAAGATTGGGAAAGCATTGATCACATTGCCTGATGGATTCAAGCCCATCAAGCAGATTGAAAAATTAATAAAGGATAGAAAAACTGCATTTTTTGAAACGAAGCAACTAGGTTGGGCAGAAGCAGAGCTTTTGGCTTATGGGTCAATTTTGTTAGAAGATAAGTTGGTACGAATGTCTGGTCAGGATGTGAAACGTGGCACATTTTCGCACCGGCATGCCTATGTTATGGATATTAATGCCAATGAGAACTACTGCAACCTGGATAACATTGAGAAAGGTCAACGCAAGTTTCAAATATTCAATTCATTGCTTTCTGAATTTGGCGTGCTTGGCTTTGAATACGGTTATGCCTTTGCTTCACCAAATGCATTGGTATTGTGGGAAGCGCAGTTTGGTGATTTTGTGAATGGAGCTCAGGTAATGATTGATCAATTTATTGCGAACGCAGAATCTAAGTGGCAACGGATGAATGGCCTGGTGATGTTGTTGCCCCATGGATATGAAGGACAAGGTCCGGAGCACTCCAGCGCTAAACCTGAACGCTTTCTTCAACTCGCGGCAGAGTACAACATGATAGTGGCGAACCCAACGACTGCGGCTAACATATTTCACATCTTGAGAAGGCAGGTGACTTGGGATTTCAGAAAACCGTGTATCATTTTTTCGCCTAAATCACTCCTCCGTCATCCTGGTGTTGCCTCTCCCATGAGTGAGTTTACCAAAGGGGGATTTGTTGAAGTAATGGATGATCCAACACCTCCGAAGGCCACTAAAAAACTAATCTTGTGTTGCGGAAAGATTTATTATGATCTGGTTGAGGCGCGACAAAAGGCAAAGATCAAAGATGTGGCGATTGTAAGAATTGAACAATTGTATCCATTCCCTGAAAAACAGGTGAATGCCATTTTGAAGAAATACAAGGGAGCTACTTTAGCCTGGGTTCAGGAGGAACCTTCTAACATGGGTTACCTGAGTTTTATCCAAAGGATGATGCCTGATCACAAGTTTGAGATCGTATCGAGAAAGGCCAGTGCCTCACCCGCGACAGGATATGCCAAAACGCATAAAGTAGAACAAGAGAAAATTCTCACACTTGCCCTTGAAGTAAAAGCCTAAAAAAAAAATTATACAATGTCTGAAAAAGTAAAAGTCCCCACAGTAGGGGAATCCATTACCGAAGTAACAATTGCCACCTGGCTAAAAAAAGATGGCGACTATGTAGAGATGGATGAGGTGATTGCGGAATTGGAATCTGATAAAGCCACTTTTGAATTACCAGCACCTAAAGCAGGTGCGCTTAAGATTTTAAAACAAGAAGGTGATACTGTTCCGATAGGTGAGATTATTTGCGAAATTGACACATCCTCAAAAGGATCATCGAAATCAGAAACTCCTAAAAAAGAACATAAAGAGGAGGCAAAATCATCTGCCATGTCATTAGATGCCTCGTCTGGTCCAAAGCCAACCGGAGAGATCAAGGAAATGAAGGTGCCAGCAGTTGGAGAATCCATTACGGAAGTGACGATTTCTACCTGGCTTAAAAAAGACGGAGATTTTGTGACGCTTGACGAGGTGATAGCGGAAGTTGAATCTGATAAGGCCACTTTTGAACTACCAGCCGAAGCGCAAGGCATGCTAAAGATCGTGGCTAAAGAGGGAACAACATTGCCTATTGGCGGATTGATTTGCAAAATAGAAGTAACGGAAGGGACTCCTTCAGCCGCTGGCAAATCAGCTGAAGCAGCTCCTGCCAACGAATCCAAATCGGGTGGTGATAAATCATATGCTTCAGGGCATCCATCACCGGCAGCGGGTAAAATACTGTCTGAAAAGGGAATTGCATCCGATCAGGTTTCCGGAACGGGTGTTGGAGGAAGAATTACCAAGCAGGACGCCATGGGTGCGCAGGTATCAATCGCCAAAACGGGTGAGGCATCTTCAGCTCCGACTTCAGCACCAAGTGGCGCAAGGGAAGAAACGAGAGAAAAAATGTCTTCCATGAGGAGAACCATAGCCAAGCGATTGGTGGCCGTGAAGAATGAGACAGCTATGCTTACCACGTTTAATGAAGTGGATATGAAGCCAGTGATGGATCTGAGATCAAAATACAAAGAGAAGTTTAAGGAAAAGTATGGTGTTGGTCTTGGCTTCATGAGCTTTTTCACAAAGGCTGTTTGTGTTGCACTTCAGGAATTTCCTGCGGTCAACTCATACATCGATGGCAATGAGGCTGTTTATCACAACTATTGTGATGTGTCTATTGCGGTTTCGACTCCACGCGGATTGGTGGTGCCTGTTATTCGCAATGCGGAGTCTATGAGCATGGCAGAAATTGAAAAGGAAGTGGTGAGATTGGCCACTCGCGGGCGAGACGGAAAGCTTTCCATTGAGGAAATGACTGGAGGCACTTTCTCCATTACAAATGGTGGAGTTTTTGGGTCGATGTTGTCAACACCAATTTTAAATCCACCCCAGTCTGCTATTTTGGGAATGCACAATATCGTTCAAAGACCGGTAGCAATAGATGGAGAAGTGGTCATTAGACCCATCATGTACTTGGCCCTTTCTTACGACCACAGGATTGTGGATGGAAAAGAATCGGTGAGCTTTCTGGTGAAAGTGAAGGAGTTGTTGGAAGATCCGGGGCGTTTGATTTTGGGTGTATAATATTTTAGGAATTCATTAATTCAGAATAGGAATACCATGCAGTATAATGTAACAGTAATTGGATCAGGACCTGGCGGATACGTGGCTGCCATAAGATGCGCTCAGTTGGGTTTCAAAACTGCCATCATCGAAAAATATGATACACTAGGTGGTACCTGTCTCAATGTAGGTTGTATTCCTTCCAAAGCATTGCTTGACTCATCGGAGCATTTCATTAATGCAAAAGAACATTTCAAGGAGCACGGCATTGATATATCTGCTCCCAAGGTGAACATCAAGCAAATGATCAAACGCAGGGGAGATGTCGTGAAGCAAAATGTTGAAGGCATCGCCTACCTGATGAAGAAAAACAAAATTGAAGTTCATACCGGGGTAGGGTCATTTGTTGACATGAACACCATCAAAGTCACTTCGAAGGATGGCAAGGAAACAAGAATTACTACTGAAAAAGTAATTATTGCTACAGGATCAAAACCCACCCCGCTGCCTTTTGCAGATTTTGATAAGAAACGAATCATATCGAGTACAGAAGCATTGGAATTAAAGGAGGTGCCCAAGCATTTAATTGTAGTAGGAGGAGGAGTAATAGGAATGGAGCTGGGCTCGGTCTATGCTCGTCTTGGATCTAAAGTTACTGTAGTCGAGTTTCTGGACAGTCTTATTCCAACGATGGACGGAACCATGGGGAAAGAACTCTTGAAAGTGACCAAAAAGTTGGGCATGGAATTTTATTTGGGTCACAAGGTCACTGCAATTGAAAGCAAAGACAAGGAAGTAACCCTGAAAGTGGAAGATAAATCAGGCAAGAGCATTGAGCTTAAAGGCGATTACTGTTTGGTTAGTATAGGAAGAAGACCTTATACAGAAGGACTTGGTTTGGATAAAGTTGGAATTGAATTGGACCGAGGAAAGATACCAGTTGATGATCATCTCAAAACCAAAGTTGATAATATATATGCCATCGGTGATGTAGTGCGTGGCGCCATGCTTGCCCATAAAGCGGAGGAAGAGGGCGTAATGGTAGCAGAGCAAATGGCCGGGCAAAAGCCGCATATCAATTATTTATTAATTCCTGGTGTTGTCTACACGTGGCCAGAAGTAGCCAGCGTTGGATACACCGAAGAGCAGCTAAAAGAAAGCGGACGTGCTTATAAGACTGGATCATTTCCTTACAAAGCATTGGGTCGTGCCCGAGCCAGTATGGATGTAGATGGATTGGTAAAAATACTGGCAGATAAGCAAACCGACGAGATACTGGGCGTTCACATCATTGGTGCCCGTGCAGCTGATATGATAGCAGCAGGGGTTACAGCCATGGAATTCAGAGCCTCAGCTGAGGACGTATCAAGGATGTCGCATGCACACCCTACCTATATGGAAGCAGTGAAGGAAGCTTGTCTGGCTGCTACTGCAAACCGACCTATTCATATGTGATCTTGCCCACTCAATTTGTAGTTGAGTGCGTAACGAATTCCTAGTGCTAATACGATTGGATATAGGAATACATTCAGCTGTTGAGGAAGTGAGGGCCAGGTTAGCAAAAGCAATACGGTTAATAGGGTAGCTATTCCAAAATATATTTTGGTCGCTTTAGGTGGTTTACCAACGATCAGGTAGATGGCGAACAAATTGGTTGGCAGTGCCCATAACAAATTAAAATTATGGGCAGCCGCTTTGTGATCGGTTGCCACCCATAGCACAAATAATAATAATCCAATAAGACCAGTTACTGTTAAGAGGGCAAGATCCAACCATGTTGAAAGTTTAGCTCTTCGAAGATCCCACAGGGAAATAACTACAATCCCGACAAGCGTGATTCCAAAAACAATCCATGGATGAGGCGGGCCACTGTGGGTTGCAATGTCATTATCAGGATTTGAAACAAGGGTCTTGTTCACAAGTGGAATGTTACCCTTTGCAGTAATCAAGCTTGCATGATTAAATGATGACTCAATGTAATCCGGCAAAAACATATATTCATATGGCGTAGCTTTTTTATCCATGGGTAATCCCAAGCAGATGTCAATTCCCAGATCGCCCCAGGGTTGATCCTGGAGGTATAGATCAGTAAGCTGACGAATGGTGTAATCAGTTTTTATATATGAATCATCGAATATTACTTTATCGCCAAGCGCTTCAACAAATACATCCCGAATTTTTGTAGCGCAGTTATTATAAAAATAATCGTATAGGTAGCTCTGATTTTCTGGTTGGGCATTCCATTGTAAATACTCAAATATTTTTTGTTTCTGATTTTGATCCAGGGTTGTCACCTGTTCGTGTACCCATCGATTAAAGTATAAGTAGTTGTATCTAAAATGCGGATAAGACTGAACGGCAAGTTTATACAGCAAATGCCCTTTGGTAAAGTTGAGATAAAAATTGGGTTGATTAAAATCAAATACACCATAATTGTAGGCATAGTCAATATTGTTAACGGAATCATAAACTCGAATAGCACTGTGGCCAAAGGCAGCATATAGTTCGCCTTGGAATGGCGCACAAGTGATTATTGAGATGGTTGCATTATCTGAAAGCTGAATGGGAGATCCTGATATAGCAATAGAAACAGTAAGTAGGCAAAGAATTAAAAAATTTCTCATGGCACTAAATATTAGCGTGAAAGATAAAACAATAGCTACGTAAAAGGTAATTTTGAAATGCCATGAATAGAAATATTGTAGACGGCCTCAATTTTGCCTCCAAGCTAACGCTTCCAAGAATATGGAATTCAGGCAAGGTGGTTTCCAGTTATTTCTACTCCAGGGTAACGAAAAGTCCCCAGTTGGCGGGTATGCCGATAAGTATTTCTATTGAGCCCACCACTTCCTGTAATCTCAGATGTCCTGAGTGCCCAAGTGGGCTGCGATCGTTCAGTCGACCGACTGGAATGTTGAAAAAAGAATTGTTTGAAAAAGTAATTGATGAATTATCACCCACACTTTCCTATCTGATTTTTTATTTTCAGGGAGAACCCTATTTGCACCCACAACTCCTGGACATGGTGAGTTACGCATCTGCAAAAAAAATTTATACGGCCACTTCCACCAACGCACATTATCTCGATGATGAGGCGGCACGAAAAACAGTAGAATCAGGATTGGATCGGTTGATTATTTCTATTGATGGCGTAGATCAGGAAACTTATGAAGCTTATCGTGTGGGGGGAAGCTTATCCAGGGTACTGGAAGGAACACAAAATATTATTAAGTGGAAAAAAGAGTTGAAATCGAATACACCACATGTGATTTTTCAGTTTCTGGTAGTTAGACCCAATGAGTCACAAATAGAACAGGTTTGTCGTCTGGCGGATGAACTTGGAGTGGATGGAGTGGCATTGAAAACGGCTCAGATTTATGATTATAAAAATGGTTCTGACTTAATTCCCACCAAAGAAAAATATGCCCGATACAAGAGACAAAAAGACGGTTCGTATGCAATAAAGAATAGTCTGTTGGATCATTGTTGGAAAATGTGGCATAGTTGCGTCATTACCTGGGATGGTAAAGTGGTGCCGTGTTGTTTTGACAAGGATGCCCATTTTGTGTTGGGGGATTTAAACGAGAATTCGTTTACTGAAATTTGGAGTGAAACGAAATACAAATCATTCAGGGAGTCTCTGCTGAGGTCACGTAGTGAAATAGAGATTTGTAAAAACTGTACAGAGGGAACGAAAGTGTGGGCCTAGACCTGGGACTTCTTTTTTTCAAAAGATTCAACCATGGCATTAATTTCTGTAACACCACATTTACCACAGCCTGCTTCACAGGTAGTGGATGTAAATGAGCGGTATATCAATCTGGATAGATAGACGACTGCCACAAGTACTAAAGCACCTACGATGATGGATTGTATCACAATGCAAATTTATTCATTTCCCTTCACCAAAGAAAAGGTTAAATTAGGTCCATAAAAGACATTTCAATATCCCCAATGTCTTTTTATTATATCAACCATTTCAGGGTGGATTGCTCCCGCTGCGCAAATTTCGCCACCATATAAATAATTACTACCTCCCTTAAAATCGCTTACTATCCCGCCAGCTCTTTGCACAATGAAACTGCCAGCAGCCACATCCCATGGGTTGAGATTGTATTCGAAAAAGCCATCCATTCTACCGCATGCCACATAGGCCAAATCTGTCGCTGCACTACCCATTCTTCTTACCCCATGCGTTATCTCAAGATAAGTCTTTATAATGGATAGATATTCTTCCCTCTTGTCAAAGTGATAATAAGGGAATCCGGTTGCCAATAAGCTTTCGTTTAATGAAAGGGTGTTGGCTACTTGAATTTTTTTTCCGTTGCAATAAGCATCTCCATCCTCAATGGCATTAAAACATTCTGATCTGCTCACTTCATGCACTACTCCAAGTACTATTTTGTATTGCTTAGCCAGGCCAATACTAATGGCATAGGGCGGCAGTCCATGTGTAAAATTGGTAGTGCCATCCAGTGGGTCGATAATCCACCTGTATTCGTTGGAACCTTCGGATGAAGTACCTTCTTCTGCAAGAAAGCCGGACCCGGGAAGTATCTTTTTAAGTGCTTTAACAATTTTCTTTTCCGCCTCCTTATCCACATAGGAGACAAGGTTATTAGCTGTTTCCTTATGCTCTATCTTAGTCTTGTCAAAGTTGGCAACCTCTTGACTTATGAAACTGGCCACTTCTGTGCTCAGCTCAATTACTTCTTTTTCCATTTGTAGTAAGTCAATCACTTTCGGTTGCGGTTGGTTTTTCTCTTAACGAAGGTAAACAATAGGATCAACACAGAAATCCATGCCGAAGTTCTGGGAATTAATTCACCGGATGCTTTGTACGATTCATTCAGATCCATACCATTTGACTGGTATAATCGCACCATTTGCTCTTTTGTAATCGAATCAGAATCAAGCATGTAGCTATAGATCATAGGGATGGCAACAGATAAAAGGAACAATAATACGAAGAACCAATTAGTTTTATGCTCTGTTAATACTGCTTGAAAGACCAGGATATTGGTTATTAAGATCCAGAGAGAGGCCCCCAGGTAACCTGTTTGGTTGTTCCACCTAACCCACTCTTGTTTCAATTGCAGTGCATCGGCAAGGTAAATCGAGGATGCTGAATTCAATTTAAGCAACAAATACTCAATGGCAAGCCAAAACAAGGCTATGGTAATCAGGCTCACTCCTTGGCCTAAATTCTTACGCACAAAAGTGTAACCAAGAAATACCATGGTGAAAATGATGGCCTGTCCAATCAGGTAAGCAGGTTCCGTCTTACTATATAATGTGGCCATGAAAAATGAAATGGTCAGGCCTAGAAGAATTAATTCCAATGAAGTCCAGATGGTTTTCTCCTTTCTGTTGTTGACTGCGATGGCAATGAAAGGAGATAGTCCTACAAAAGCAAGAAGTGGGAAAGTGGGCATTAACCAAGTCAGGCCTAATAAAATGGTGCCAGCCGTAAATAAAGCGAGCGTTGGAATGTTATTCTTTTTTGCCATCAATAACGATCACTATTTCTCCCCTAACTTTTCCTCCTTCAAAATGATTGATCACTTCTTTCAAGTGCCCTGTTACAGTCTCTTCGTGAATTTTAGTTAGCTCTCTTGAAACGGATACTTTTCGGTCTTCACCAAAAAACTCTAACATTTGATTCAATGTTTTCTCAAGTCGATGCGGAGACTCATAAAGTATGATCGTTCTCGTTTCATCCGCTAGGATTTTCAGCATGGTTTGCTTTCCTTTTTTATGCGGGAGAAACCCTTCAAAAACAAATCGGTCAGTAGGAAATCCGGATTTGATAAGGGCAGGCAAAAAGGCGGTGGAGCCGGGGAGACATTCTATCTTAATTTGTTGCTCGAGGCAAGCTCGCACCAAGAGAAATCCAGGATCTGATATCCCGGGTGTACCTGCATCGCTTATCAATGCCATAGTTTCACCTGATTTCATGCGCTCCAAAAGACCGGCAAGCTTTTTATGTTCGTTAAAAATATGAAAGCTGGTTAGCGATTTCTTGATGTCGTAATGCTTTAGAAGAATACCGGATTTACGTGTGTCTTCAGCAAGAATCGTGTCTACCTGATTAAGAATATCCAGTGCCCTAAATGTAATGTCTCCCATATTTCCAATGGGAGTAGGCACCAGGTATAACGATGTCTTCTCTGTGATCACTTTATCAAGTTATCTATAGCCTCTGCTAATTTTCTATCTTTATCTGTTACCACATTTCCTGCATCATGTGTTGATAATTCGATAGATACCTGATTATACACATTGGACCAATAGGGATGATGATTCATTTTTTCTGCAATGATGGCCACCTTCGTCATAAACGCAAACGCGCTCACAAAATCCATGAATTTAAAAGTCTGCTTGAGTTGGTTATTTTCTTCTACCCACATATGGCAACTATTTTGGTGTCATATAAAGTTACCACATAAAGAGATAAGTAGGTATTGATTATAATGCAATAATACCTTCTATAGATGAGGCAGATTCGTAAACAGCTATCACTGCTTCTGCGGAGGGCATCATCATTTGAATGGTAAAACTGATATAGTTGCCATTCTTGGAGCTTCGTTCACTAGGATGGTGCATTGGGAATAGCTTTCGAACAGCTTCTTCTTTTCCTTTGGGTACGACGAATTTAAAGGTGTACAACGAGGGCCATGCATAATGGCCGTCCAGTTTTTCTTTAAAAGAATTAAGCCAATTCTTGTCCATTATAAAAAATAAAAGACTCTGGCTGTAACAGCGCAGAGTCTTTTTCAATGCTATTTTATTTAATAGAATAGGTATCTTTTGTCTTCAATATTGGCTCCTTTCTTCAAGGCTTCGGCAATATTGAGGCCCGCAGCATTATTCATTGCCTGGAGCTTTTGATTCTTAAAGATGGAATAGTCTCCTATTTCAGGAGCTATGGTCTTATTTTCACTTTCAATAATAAGAACACCATTTTCTCCCAAAAACGGATCGGATCGTTTGCCACTTTCCAATGCAAAAGCTTTACCAACAGCTATTGGGTCAATTCCTACACCAGGTAATGAGTTTGAATTTAATTTTAAATCACTTGAAGAATTTACTGATGCGTCTGACCCATAAGTGGCGGCGATTTCATCCAGCGTTCCGGTAAGGCCTTTTACTTTTTCAATAATTTTTTTGCCTTTAAGTTTATTCTTTACCAAAGGGGTGATTTCCTCCTTGACATCTTCAAAAGATCTTATTCCCTCTTCCGTCTCTCCGGTCATAACGGCTACCGCATAGGATGTCTGCACATCGAATACATCCGACACCTTGCCTACACTTGCATCACGGAAAAGCCACAACGCCACTTGCCGGGCATCGTTCAAAGTATTGACACGGCTATCATTTGTGCCCACGTCTTCCGCATCATAAATAGCAAGGTTTTCTTCTTTTGCCCTGGCGGTAAACTCTTGAATGTTGGAAACGCTGCTCGAAAATAAATCTGCCTTTCGATACGCTTCATTCTGCGTTTCATCACTAGGGGTAATGTCGCGCTCGATGGTTGCTAGGGTATAAGAGGTGTTGTCGCGCAAGCTGGTTACATCTATGATATGATATCCAAAATCAGTTTCAACCAGATTATTGAGCAGGCCAGTCTTCTTTGCACCAAAGACTGCATTTTCAAATGGCTTCACCATTTGACCTGAGGTAAAGTAGCCAAGGTCTCCCCCTTTTTTAGATGTTCCGTCAGATCCAAATTCAGCCGCTTTTGCTGCAAAGCTTGCTCCGGCTTTGATGTCATTCAATATGCCTTGTGCTTTCTCGCGTGCCATTCGTTTACTGGCATCGCTGGTGTCTTCCCAGCGAATCAAAATGTGGCTGGCTCGGGCATTATATATGGTGTCTTTGTTTACGCCAACCAACTTAGCCACTTTGTATCGGTTGCCGTCCAACGAAGGACCAACAACATCACCTATTTTCATAGATGCTATTTGATTGGAAAGAAAAGAAGGAAGTTCGTTAGGGGCGTATTTGTAAAATGAATTAGCATCATCAGAATTAATCGCTGCAAAAACGGAATCCTCCTCAGTCGTTTTAAAATCATTAGCTATTTTTTGCAGCTCTTCAAATATCTCTAATGAATCGCTTGGAGATGGTGTAAGCGGAAACGATACATATTGAAGACTGCGAGATGCTTCCGCTTTGTATTTTTCTTTATGCTCGTTGTAGTAGGTTCTTAGCTCAGCGTCAGAAGCCGTAACTACAGTGTCGCTCATCAGGTAAAATGGAACGTAGAGATATTTGGTCTCAACTACATCATTTTGAAGATGATACTCTCTTTCCGATTCAGCTTCTGTTACATAATTGGTCTTGATTAACAGATTCTCAAACTTGATGCGAGCACGCCCGGGTACCAGGCTGGCTCTAAAATTATTCCAGCGAATACGTGGTTCCGAATTAATAGGTTGAGCGTCTAAAGACTGTAAGTAAGAAATAAGAGAGCTGCGATTGAAGTTCCCGGATGAATCCGTGAATGATAGTTTAATGTTTTCATCCACATTTTTGCCTTGAATGATATCCCACTCCTCATCGCTTGTTACTGTTATACCTACCTTTTCGTATTGAGGTGTTATAGCGTATTGAGCAATTAACTGATCCCAGGCCTGCTGGCGTAATGTAGGCCGCTCCCTTTCTCCGGGCTGCCTATTGAAATTAAGTATGTAATTGTTTTCTCTTTCCTGAACTGCTGCCTGAAATTCCTCATAGGAGATTGATTTTCCACTGATCTCGCCAACCGAGCTCTTGCTGCCTGAAAATACTGACGTGGGCCCGCTGCCAAATAAATCATTAAGGACAAATGCAGCGATAGCAATGGCTACAAATCCTACAACCACCTTGGTCATCTTGTTTCTCAACGTTCCGATCAGCGCCATACGGGGTATTCAATTAGAGTTATGTATTCTTTAAAATTTTTAAGAGCCGCAAATTTAAGGGCTATTATCAATTCAGCAAAGGGCTACTGGGATAATTCAGTAATTAATTTTACTGATTATCAGGCAATTATGACCTCGGGGGATTAACTGATCTAGGTTGATTTATCTGGCTTTTCAACCACCAATTTGACAATATCTATACGGTTGTCTGCAGTAGATTGAATGATAAACGTATACGGAGGGATTATAACCGAAGCTCCTTCCTCTGGAAAATCTTCTGTAAAAGAAAGAATCATGCCGCCGAGGGTCTCATAATCTCCTTCAGGAAGATTTAAGTCATACTGATCGTTAAGATAATCTATTTCATGCCTAGCGCTAAGCATGTAGGTAGCGTCGTCAATTTTTTGTTCTACCAGATCGTCTTCATCATGTTCATCCTCGATCTCACCAAAGATTTCTTCAATAATATCTTCCATACTCACAATGCCAGATGTCCCTCCAAACTCATCCACTACGGCCGCCAGGCTTTTTCTTTCTTTAATGAATTGAATCATTAGTTCATTCACCATCATGGCTTCAGGCACGATAATGATTGGTGTGCGGATTTCGCTGATTGATTGCGGTTTTGTAAAAAGAGCCGAAGAATGACAGTAACCTATGATGTCATCAATTGTGTTTTTATAGATCACAATCTTGGAATGCCCGGTTTCAATAAAAGCTTCTTTTAATTTATCCAGGCTTTCATCAGATGAAATGGCAATTATCTCCGTCCGCGGGATCATGCACTCGCGTACTTTTACGGTCTTAAATTCCAGGGCATTATTGAATATCTTTTTATCCAATTCGATCTCCGAATTGTCATGTTTCACCATCTCCATATTTTTCAGGTAGTGATTCATATCTGTCAAACCAAATGCGGGCTTTTCTTCTGAGTACTCAAGTCTTAGAATATATACAATAACCACCTTGGAGAGATACACGATGGTGAAGGTGATGGGCGAAAGAATATAAAACATGATGCGAAAGGGAACGGCCAAGGCAGACAACATCAAGTTAGGGTTTATAAGAAACAGGCTCTTTGGTAGAAATTCAGCAGTGAATAAGATGATTAAGGTTGAGATAATGGTTTGAATAATCAATACGTAAATCTCATTGTTGAAAGCTTCTGGCAATGAGGAAGCCAGAAAAGGTTCTATCATTTGTGTGATTAGAATACCAAACAGAACAAGGGCTAATGTATTTCCAATGAGTGTGGTGCCTATAAACCACGATGGTTTCTTAAGAAACATGGACATGATTCGTCCGGATAATGCACCTTGTTTCCCCTGCAATTCAATTTGCAATTTATTGGCAGATAAAAAAGCGATTTCAATTCCTGAAAAAAAGAAGGAAAAGACAAGAGAGATCAGAACAGGAGTGAAAAACTGGGTATTCATCTAGGATTATCGTTTTCTCATTTTATACGCAAAAAAAAGAACCAGGGAAAGCATAATAGACCAGTAAGCATTACCCAATCCAACGGTCATTACCTCGTATGCTCCGATTACAATAAATACCACCGAAAGGGAGAGCAGCAGCACGTCAACTAATTTCATGGAATACAAAGATAGACAATTGAAGGATTGTCTGTTTTATTGAACCACCTCAAACTCACCTTCAGGATTCTTGATCGTGTAATCGGAAAGGTCTTGGGCCGCCTCCAGGCCAGTGCCATAAATCACCTCTTTTTGCAACTTAATGGTAACGAACTTATCTGTAAAGATTCTTTTGGTGTCCTGTTTCCAAAAAAGTTCTTCGGTATTTAGTTGCTCCTTTTTTTCAATGTTGACTATCTCCACTTTTCCTCTCCCTCTCCACTTATTTTCGTCCTTAAAGTAAAAGGCGCTATTGGCTCGCAGGGTGGACGTAATTTTACCATTGGGGTCAAAAAACTCCAGGTAAATTCCTTCAGGGAATTCGCGATCACCATTTTCGAATTCAAACACCTTTTGGGCTATCATCTTTATTTTAACAACGTCCAATTCGGAGTAATACATTTCTACGTTTTCGGCCTCTTTCAAAGGGCCTTTGTATTCGATTGGTTGAGTTGTTTCAGTGGAATTGCACGAAATGGCAACCACGGCTGTGCAAAGCATCAGTTTGAGCGCTAGTTGTTGAAATCTAATTGCCATTAGTCGGGTGTGCTTAAAAAGACAAAAGGCCGGCATTAAGCCAGCCTTTTTATCTTATGTTACATGACCGTTAATCTCTTGTATCAATAGTTACCGTTTCTCCTATCCAGCAGCTCACTCTCATGGTATCGCCTACCTTCCAATTGAAAAGGAATATTTCTTCCTTAGATGGGAACTGTGATTTTGCCTGAGCCATTTTTTGAGAGGCACCTGCTCTTGTATACATGTTGTATGCCGCAATGTACACCAGCCTGTCTTCAGCCATGTTGGCATTTTTCTTACAGTCATTGAAGCTACCGTAGTATAAATCTCCAATCTTCTCAAAGCCTTCTTTATTGCCTGCCTCGGTTGCCTGGCGATAATATTCCCTTGCCGCATTTTTATCATTTTGCTTTGCCTGCAAGTTGCCCAAATACAAGTACATGTCAGCTTTATCGCTTGGGTCTTTAGCCAACGCAAGCGCCTCCTTAAAGAGTC
>DATCZR010000289.1:0-3221 GCA_036525835.1 Cyclobacteriaceae bacterium | reverse complement strand
GGGACTCGAACCATGGAGATAAGGCGGTTCGTGGGGACACGAACCACGGAGATAGTTCGTGGGGACACGAACCATGTATATGGGATTCGGGAAAAACCAGAATTGGTATGGGCGCGGAAGGAACTTCCTCACTAGTAGAGGAGTACTTAGACTTTAATCGCCTTCTTATATTCCTTCTCGTCAAATCCTACTGCCACAACTTCGCCATTCACCTCAATCAAAGGTCGCTTTATGACACTGGTTTGTTTGGTCATCAAGCTAATGGCGGCATTGAGATTGGTCACCTTCGTTTTTTCCATATCATCCAATTTTCGCCAGGTCATCCCTTTTTTATTGACCAGCCTCTCCCACCCTACCTGTTTGCTCCATTCCTTCAACTTGGCTGCTGTGATGCCTTTACTTTTGTAATCATGAAATTCAAAATCCACTTTCTTTTTCTTGAGCCAGTCCAAAGCAGATTTTACCGAGTTGCAGTTTTTAATTCCGTAAACCACCATGACATTGGGTTTAAGTCCGTCATTGCGAGGGCGGAGCCCGTGGATCTCCCCATAATGTATCTGAGGGGATCGCCACGCTTCGCTCTCGATGACGTAAGTTAAAAACTTTCTATTAATTCAAAGGCTTTTCGAGCTCGTTCAATCAAGCACTCGTACAAGAAGTAAAACCATCAATGTTTCCCAAAATTCTTTTCACCTGCCGTAATCGCCACATCCAATAAATTTTGTCGTGGTGGCAACGGACAAGTGGCATAATCAGTAAAAGCACAAGGCGGATTATAAGCCTTGTTGAAATCTACCACAATTTTTCCCTCCGCATCAGGTTGATTGACATACATGTACCGGCCAGAGGGATACGTTTCATGTTCATTGGTCTTGTCACCAAAAATGACGAAGTACTCCTCTCCGCCTTCATCGATCACATCCAGGCGGTATTCATTTCCATCTATTGTAAATACCAATGCACCGGGACCCGGTTGTTGATACGTTTGCCCTAATATATTGGTGATGTCTATTTGTCTGATGGGATCATACTTCTCGAAGGTAGCCTCCAATCGCCAGTCTATGTCAACCGGATATCGATCTATTCCCTGAAAATTGGCCACGGTTTCACTTTCGACATCACGCAAGCGCACGCCCAGTTTTCCGGACCGGTCGATAATTAACCATCTCAAACTGCCCTGGCTGAGTACGGGATAAAAAGAGGAATCGGGATAATGAATGACTTCTTTGGTGATGGCCAGGGAATCCATCCTGATTTCAACCCCCTTCGCCACTTCAATGGTTACTTTTCCATTTTGCACCACAAAGGTTCCCGCGTTGGCCTCCATTTTACCTTCCGGGAAAACGACATCATTGGTTGGCGCGCTGCCAAAAGTGTTGAATCCTTCATTTAACCAGTAAAGACCTGCGAGGTTGAGCCAGCCGTTTTCACTTTTCAGGCTCTCCTCTCGATTGGCATGCCAAGTCTCCATTTCATTCTGATAGGTAGCCCAATCCATTTTATTTTCTGTATTTGACCGGCATGCCACAGCAAGGATCAATAGGATTAAACCTAATTTTATGTTATTCATTTTTTAATCTTTATTCATTTAATATTTGCCCCAGCGAATGTACGTTTCCAAATCCTTATCACCACGTCCGCTCAAGTAAACCACTACCTCGTCATATGGAACGAATGACAATTACCCGCATGCCTATCCTTCAGTTTGAGCTATCTGTATACTGGCGTCAATGTATCTGCCAGCCGTTTTCTGGATCGTACGTGTATTTTGAATTTCTTCATCATCACTGCTTTAAAATAATAAGCCCGCCCCGATATCTCGGGGCGGGCTTACCATTTTTTGTTCTATACGTTTAACTATAGCCAATGCAGCCTTTTCCTGAATTTCGGAAATGCCACCACCATCCTATGTTGTTATTCAATATCATTCTTTGTCAGCTGGTTTTGCTTTTTTCTTAGCTACCTTCTTAGGTGCTTTTTTTGCTTTAGGTTTGGCGGCTACCACCGGCTTCTCTACCTTCTCTACCTTCTCTACTTTATCTACTTTATCTGAAGGCACATGAGTAGCTTTCATTTTGCGTTTTCTGGAATTGCCATAAGAGCCTTTCCAAATCTTACCCTTCTTCGTTTTTTTATCTCCTTTACCCATAGTTCTTTATTTCGAAGAGCAATAATACTAAAGGCTCCAATGATTACAAACCCGCCCATGAAATTTAAGCCATGACCGCTGATTACCATATCATTATCCGGTCGGCCTCCTCTCTGTAGAGTCGATCACCCGGTTTCAATGAAAAGGCTTCATGAAAGGATTGAGAATTGGATAACGGTCCCATAACCCGATACCGATTGGGTGCATGTGGGTTGGTGTTGATTTGTGTGCGCAGGTATTCTTCCTTCTCCTTTGATCTCCAAATGGTTGCCCAGGATATAAAAAAGCGTTGCTCTGGTGTAAATCCATTCATTAAGCCCGGTCTGCCGTTCTCACGCAAAAATCGTTGCAGTCCTTCAAAGGCAATACTGATTCCCCCCAGATCACCCATGTTTTCACCCAGGGTAAACTGACCCTGGACGAACACACCCGGGAGCGGTTCATAGGCATCAAACTGGTTGGCCAGTCGAGTGCCCTTATCCCTAAACTTCCTGAGGTCTTCAGCGTTCCACCAGTTCTTCAGATTTCCATCCGCGTCAAATTGACTTCCCCGGTCATCGAATCCATGAGATATCTCATGACCGATTACCGCTCCTATTCCCCCATAATTAATCGCTTCATCGGCCCGGTAATCATAGAACGGTGGTTGCAATATTCCGGCAGGAAAAACAATTTCATTGAATCCCGCATTGTAATACGCATTCACTGTCTGTGGGGTCATGTGCCATTCCTTTTTATTCACTGGCTTTCCCAACTTTTTTAATGCCTGGCGAACCTCCCAGCTCGAGGCGTTGATTACATTTTGATAGTAAGAAGATTTTTCCGGAGCTGTTTCCACCAAAAGTCCCGCATAACTTTTCCATTCATCCGGATATCCAATTTTGACCTGAATGCGACTCAGTTTCTGCAATGCCATGACCTTGGTGGAGTCTGTCATCCAATCCAGTTTTTTAATTCGATCTGCCATCGCCAACTTGATGTTCCCAACCATTTCAAGTGCTTTCTTCTTGGCTTGTGGAGGAAATGCCTTATCAACATAAAGCTGGCCAAGGACTTCGCCCAAATAATTATT
>DATCZR010000288.1:0-3651 GCA_036525835.1 Cyclobacteriaceae bacterium | reverse complement strand
CATTCCAAAAATTCTGATTGAATTCATGGCTACAGCAATTTTGGGTAAGCGTAGTTAACTGTAAGAAACTTGCGCTAAGTGGATAGTCACCGATAGATAAGAAGCCGTTATTTTACCTAAAACACAACCTAATGATGTTTTCAAATTTGTTATATTACCCTTCCACCAAAGTCCTATACTTATCTTTATGGTAAAAAAGCAAAATAACATTCATTAAGGCAACCGCCAATCCAGACCACGTCTCACTCAAGTCCTTATTAGCAAACATGAAGATTAGGAATGAAATGGATAAAGGAAACAGCACGATAAGGATAAGGGCTGTCCATTTGTTGAGGATTAGCAATAGCCCAATCAGTATTTCAAAAGCGTAAAGTAAGGGCAAATACATCACCACAGCATCAATGAAATTCCTGGCATCTTCCGGCATTTTGCCGTAGCTTGTAGGCAAAAAGTGGAAGAACTGATTGAGCGCGTATCCTATTAAGAACACTCCCAGGATTACTCGCATCCATTTGGCTATATTTTCTTTCATCATTTCAGACATTTGCTTCTGCTGCAAAAGTAGCGTTAAACTGTACAAAAAATTAATGATTATTGTCATATGCGCGCATAGTGAAAACCTGCATTTGATTATATAATCTAACTAAATAAGGTCAGGAGCTGTACATCAGTTTCCGCTTTCAGATAACCTATGGCACTTATAGATACAAAATAGTTGCCCGCTTCATTGATATCTATTTTGAAACTACCCTCTCCATCAGAAACCTGTCCTTTGGCCATGTTGGAGTCAATTTGATGCAAAAGTAATACGCTTGCAAACGGTATTGGCGCCTGTTCCTGATCGAGAAATTTGCCTTCAACAACGTACTGCGAATGGGTAGAATAAGTGCTTAAAACGAGTACCAGAATAGCAGCACACTTTGTTTCGTTAAGCATAGAATGAAATAATGAGCCTAATAGCTCAACAAATCAGGCTCTAAATCCTAATTTTTGCTCATTGGTACCTCATTATAGATTCTTTAAAATAATTAAAGAATATTATATCACACCCTATTTATTTAACACTAAGGTGGAAGTAAACTTACCTCCTAATTCTAAACTTATCTCCGGGAAGAAATACAGAAAGGATCATTTTATCGGTACCGATCAAGTTATCACCAGCGGTTTTTACTGAGGCCGGACTCCAAAACACTAGAACCTGACCATCACCCGCGACGGAAGCCGTATCTCCTTTTACAATAATGGCTGTGGATTCATCTATGCCAATGCCATCATACTTTTGATGATCAAGTATCACAGATAAAAGTCGATTGCTTCTGCTTCTGACAATAAAGTGTTGATCTACAATAACAGAGTCTAAAAATCCAAGCCCCTCTCTGACTTCCACATGGTCTTTCCAAATCACGGGATTGGCACCCCGATAGCCATTTGGCTTTAATTGTTCACCCGTTATCATCAATTCACTCATCAGTGCTGCGCCTGCGCTTGTTCCGGCTATAGTTGCGCCCTGTTCATAAGCATCATTGATTATTTTTTTAAAATCAGTGCCTTGAATATGATGCATCAATCTGTTTTGATCTCCCCCATTGAGGTAGATAATTTTGGATTTACTCATGGAATCCAACGCGAGTGGATTCTTCACGGTGTTAGAATCAATGCGTATGCATTGGATGGATGATCGGGTATAGAATTGAAACTCGTTGTTCATCGAGATATATGCGCTGTCCCAGCGGGTGTTTAAAGTCACCACGGATATCCAATCACCCTCTTTCCATTCTGATACCTGGACGAGTTCCTCCATCAGCAGGGAATCGCGGCTCCCACCTCCAATGATAAAGAGGGTTCCCAACGGAGATGAATTCGCGTTGGTATCGGGCTTTTCATTTTGGCAATCCCACAGCAAACTGGCCAGCATAAGAAATAGAATAGGTTGAATTTTCATAGCCGGAAAATTAGTCATTACAGATAGCAGCTCAAAAAAAGCAGAAGGGAAAAGGTTGTTTTTATTGTGCATCCCTACTGCAGAGGATAGACCACCATACTTACATTTTAAAGTGTTTCGAGAAAAAAGTGGACGCTGGTCAATAAAGAAATATAAATATCTATTTCAAATTGTTTTGTGCTTTTATAAGCCCAAAGCCACATCCTATGAATGCATCACTACGCTTGTATTTCGTTCTACTTTGCATAAGATCACAACACCAAAAGAGATAAATGGATTATAATACACTAATCGAGCAACTTACTATTAATATGCCAGCTTATAGTTCGTATAAAAGTATTCAGCACGCAGATATTGAATATCATGTGCACTATCCACAAAATAACTCTTGCGATGTTGATGTAAATAGAGTGAGATAGTAGGATCGAACGCGAGATTTTTTATGAAGCTTCTTCTTCCACTATGATTTACCAGGTTGGCAATGAGTTCATTAGTTGAAGCATCAAAATAAAATAGCCATTCGTCATCTCCTGGTTGCTCAACACTATAAACCGGTTTCACCAGGTAAACTGCCCTACCATCCAGAGAATCCCTTCCCATGTATTTCAACTTGGTGCCCTCATCCATTAATTTAAATGGTTGAAATAGCACGTACATTGCGGCATCCACTGCACTTTTAGCAGCGTCAGCCGAATTTGAATCTAACGTTCCGTTTACATATTTGCTGGCCTTGTCGTTCTTGTAAACAATTTTAATGCTATCCCCATTTTCAATCCATCTGATGGTAGCTTCCAACTCAGGCTTCAACGTATACTTGTGCCATTGCACAATACCGGATTCCCGTACGCCTGCAGAGTCAAAAAGTACCGTAATCTTGTTGTAGGAAATGGACTTCAGTTTTTTCCAATCTGATATCCCTCCGTGTTTCTCAATAGACTTCAATACAATTTCTTCTACTTGTGAATCACTACCGGCCACCTCATCACTATCTTTTGGGCTGCAGCCAGCTATCAGGAAGATTAACACTACTGGAAAAATTAATTTCATAGCCGGAAAGTTACTTGGTAGGTTTGCGCCAATATTAAATAATTATACTGTCTTGTCCAGGTTTCTAAATTCGTTTAGCAACCATTCCGATTGGTCATTTAGCTGGGTCTTCTCCGTTGACAATAACGCCTGAGCGGCCTGCACCACCGGGACATTAGCCAAGCCCTGATCTCTCAGGTGGTGGACCAACTTAAGTACTTTCAGTCCATCCATCCATTGCCACCATCGCTTTCGAAATGATTGCAAAGAACCAGATTGGCGCTTCATCTCAAGCATTTCATTTTCAAATCCGTTTTGTCGGAGAAATTTGCCAGCCTCTTTCGGAAGTAAGTTCAAATCAATTTGCTGGCTGTAGAATTGATCTATTACTTTAAAAACATTTCCTATTATCCTATAAATTTCAGGATTGTAACTAGTCCGACTTAATGTTATTTTATACTCAAGTTGCGCCTTACCCGTTCCAAATGGAACCCGATCTGAAGCCCTGCAAGACGGATAAACAACCGCATTGGTAATAAGTTGCCATCCACCTTCCTGGACTAGTTTGTGTAAAAAGTGAAAGTCCTCCCCTGCCTTCCTTTTGTTCATACCTCCCCCTTTGGCATAAGTTGAGGCGCGTACCACCATGCAAGAACCAACCGTATGCACCGCATAGGGGTAGC
>DATCZR010000287.1:0-3023 GCA_036525835.1 Cyclobacteriaceae bacterium | reverse complement strand
GTTCTCCGGTGTGAATCAATACAGGTATGCCCAACTCACCGCATTTTGCCCAAATAGGGTCGAGGCGTGGATCATCCGTTGCAATTCTGTTGCCCTCATTGTCCTTTTCGGTTAGTCCCAAATTTTTGTACACCTTAAGTCCGCGAATACCCA
The DNA here is from genome assembly GCA_036525835.1 of Cyclobacteriaceae bacterium. Taxonomy (GTDB): domain Bacteria; phylum Bacteroidota; class Bacteroidia; order Cytophagales; family Cyclobacteriaceae; genus ELB16-189. The sequence continues at coordinate 2,870 of DATCZR010000287.1, read as the reverse complement.
TCTCTTTGGCATCCTCCATCATCTTAAGCGTATTCTCTGGCCAGCCTTCATCATCTAATTCTTCGAAATTGATATTCAAGAACAAGGCAAATCGATTTCCGTATTTTTCATTGACGTTATCCAAAGACCACTCCAGATACTTTCCCCTGAATCCGCTGAGGTTCACCATTACTTTCATGTTGAGCTCATCCATTTCCCCAACCAGTTTATCTAAATTTTGAATTGGCATGGTAAACTGATGGTTGTGCACATCAATAAAAGGAAACTTGGCTTTGGTGATATTATGTTCAGGCACGACCAATGTGGAAATAGGAGAATACGCTTCTACATCCATTACATTCAGTCGATATTGAATCCGGCCAATCAGCCAGTAGGTGAGGCCTAAAAAAATAAGAAGTAGTGGAAATGCAATCCACCACTTCTTTTTAAAGAAAGTAAGCACAGTAAGTTATTGAAGAGTAATAGGAACAACCACCAGAGTTTTATCCCAGGCCAAGTTCATTATAGCACCTGTCGAGTCGGAAGCAAAACTGATGGTGAATTGTTCGGTTTCAGGAATACTTTGAACCGGGATATTTACTTTAACCACATCCAAATCATAGTCAGGTTCGGCTGCACCAAAGAATACGCCAACCTCACTATTCAAGGAAATTTCAAATTCGGTCGCTCCAGGAACGGCATACATTCTATAGGTTCCTGCCTTCACAGGCTCACCTGCAAAATTTACATCTTTATCAAAGGTTATTTCTGTAGCGGCATTGGCACCGAGTCTCCAATATTTCCCGTAGGGCTGAAGGGCACCGGCACTTTCTTCGCCAAAAATAAGTCTGCCTTTTTTGTAAGGTCGGCTGTAGTTGACATTAATACTAAGGTCTCCGTAGCTACCGGATGCAGAATCAGGTGGACTCGCAGGGGTTGCAAAGAATAGGCCATAAATTGACCACCCAACAAAAATTACAATTACTGCAGCAATTCCGATAAATATTTTATTTCTCATGGTTTATCTTATTTAGTTATTATGGCTGGCAAAGATACAAACTATAAAAGACAATTAAGAGAAGCCCAAAGATTCATCCATTTGGCTAATATTTTACCGTACGCATTTATTTTGGTTGAGAATAGGATGCGCTTGTTTATCTTAGGTCAATTCAAATAACTATTATGAAAAAATACATTATTGTTATCCCTTTCATTTTGGTACTGTCTTTCAGTTGCCTTAATGCTCAACAATTTTCGCTTGCAGACATCAAAAGTTATCCCTTTCCGACAGAGCTAGCGGTTTCAGCTCAGGGGAGCAAAGTGGCGTGGGCATTTGATGAACAGGGCAAACGAAATATCTACGTGGCCGATGGTCCTGAATTTGCTGCACGCAAGTTAACCAGTTATGAAAAGGATGATGGCCAGGAACTGACCAGCGTATCTATTTCTGCAGATGGCAAATGGGTGGTCTACGTCCGTGGCGGTGATCATGGATCGAACTGGGGAGACTTGGAACCAGTAAATCCAACTTTTGATCCTGTTCCCTTTAAGGTAAGCGTTTGGACAATCCCATACGCAGGTGGTGATGCCAAAAGTTTAGGCGAAGGAGATGCCGTTAATATTTCCCCAAAATCAGATTTGGTCGCTTACATTAATAAAGGACAAGTTTGGATGGCACCCATTGATGGATCCAAACCATCGACAAACCTTTTTACCACCCGTGGCTCTGTCGGTTCATTGAATTGGTCACCTGATGGTAGCAAGCTCGCCTATGTGGTGGATCGTGGAGATCATGAATTAATAGGCGTTTATTCTTTTACAAGCAAATCGCTCAGTTGGATTGCTCCATCTTATTCCAGAGACAGCTCACCTCGCTGGTCGCCTGATGGAATGAAGCTCGCATTTGTAAGGGAGCCCGGAAGAGGAGGTTCGCCTCAGTCACTTTTAACTCGACTGCACAGGCCGTGGGCAATCATGGTAGGAGATATTGCTACTGAAAGTGCCAAGCAAATTTGGGAGGCACCCAAAACATTGGAAGGTTCGCGACCCACTACACATGGAGGAACGAACTTACATTGGGGGGCAAATAATCGTATTGCCTTTTTATCCTATCAGGATGGCTGGCCTCATTTGTATTCTATTGCTTCCACTGGGGGGGGATCCGTGTTGCAATTGACAAAAGGAAACTTCATGTGTGAATACATCAGTATGAGTGGTGATGGCAGATGGTTATTGGCCAGCGCCAACACAGGTCCTGATAAATTGGATATTGACAGACGGCACATCATTAAGGTATCAATCGATAAGGCGGATATGCAAGTGATGACGCCCGGCAACGGATTGGAGTGGACACCACATGTAACTGGTGATGGATCTTCTATTGTTTTTTTAAGTGCAACAGCTGAGCGTCCACCGCTCCCTGCTTATATGAATTTCTCAAAGGGTACGCCCACACTCATTGCGCAAAAAAACATACCGGTGCAATTTCCGAAGAAACTAATTGTACCTAAGCAAATCACTTTTCAGACTCCCGATGGGTTAACCATTCACGGTCAGATTTTTGAACCTACAGGTGGATCTGCAAATAAACCAGCCCTGATTTATGTGCATGGTGGTCCGCCTCGCCAAATGTTATTAGGCTGGCACTACTCTGATTATTATTCAAACTCTTATTCTATTAATCAGTACTTAGCCAACCTTGGTTTTGTAGTGATTACAGTTAATTATCGTTTGGGTATTGGTTATGGCTATGAGTTTCACCAGGCTGAAAAATCAGGGTCTGCTGGTGCTTCTGAATATATTGATATCAAGGCAGCAGGTGAATGGTTGGCTAAGCAACCCAATGTAGATGCAACCAGGATTGGAATTTATGGAGGATCATATGGGGGCTA
>DATCZR010000286.1:0-3958 GCA_036525835.1 Cyclobacteriaceae bacterium | reverse complement strand
CTGACCTGAGTTTTTCAGTTGGGTTTTTAGAGCAGGAACCCCAATTGGATAAAACCAAAACGGTCAAAGAAATAGTTGAGGAAGGCGTTAGGGAGACTGTAGATCTATTAAAAGAATTTGAAGAGATCAATAACAAGTTTGCTGACCCTGCCATCATGGATGATCCGAATGCGATGGAAAAACTAATCAACAGACAAGGTGAGGTACAGGAAAAGCTTGACGCCACTGAGGCTTGGGAGTTGGATCATAAGCTGGATCGCGCGATGGACGCCTTGCGTTGCCCACCTGGAGACGCCAAAGTGGAGCACCTGTCTGGAGGGGAAAAAAGAAGAGTGGCGTTGTGCCGTCTGTTACTCAAAGAACCAGATGTATTGCTGTTAGACGAGCCCACCAACCACCTTGATGCTGAATCCGTTCAATGGCTCGAGGAACATCTGAGACAATATAAAGGAACTATTATTGCAGTTACACACGATCGATATTTTCTGGATAACGTGGCTGGCTGGATACTTGAACTCGATAGAGGCGAAGGTATTCCCTGGAAGGGAAACTACTCATCCTGGTTGGATCAAAAATCAAAACGGCTTGCTCAAGAAGAGAAAAGTGAGTCTAAAAGACAAAAGACCCTGGAGCGGGAATTGGAGTGGGTGCGCATGGGGCCTAAAGGAAGAAGGGCAAAAGGAAAGGCACGATTGGGAGCCTATGAAAAACTATTGACCCAGGAAACCAAAGAGCGAGAAGATAAACTGGAGCTATTCATTCCTCCCGGCCCAAGATTGGGGAACAAAGTCATTGAAGCCAATGGCGTGTCCAAAGCATACGGGGATAAACTTTTGTATGAGAACCTTACCTTTTCTTTGCCTCCAGCAGGTATCGTTGGGATTATTGGTCCCAATGGTGCGGGAAAGACCACCTTGTTTAAAATGATTATTGGGAAGGAGAAGCCAGACTCGGGTACATTTAGCGTTGGCGATACGGTGCAAATTGCCTATGTAGATCAGGAGCATGATGACCTTAAGCCAGACGATTCTGTTTGGAAGGCCATCACCGGAGGAAATGAGTTAATGATGATTGGAGGTAGGGAAATCAATTCCCGGGCTTACGTCAGCAAGTTTAATTTTAGCGGAACTGATCAGCAGAAAAAAGTCAAGGAACTCTCTGGTGGTATGCGCAACAGGGCACATCTTGCTATTGCTTTAAAACAAGGTGGTAATCTTTTATTATTGGATGAACCCACCAACGACCTTGATGTAAATACCTTAAGAGCATTGGAAGAAGCGCTCGAAAATTTTGCTGGTTGTGCGGTAATCATCTCCCACGATAGATGGTTTTTGGACAGGGTGTGCACGCATATTCTGGCCTTTGAAGGTGATTCTCAGGTATTTTGGTACGAGGGTACTTTTAGTGAATACGAAGAGAATAAGAAAAAGAGATTAGGTGACGATCAACCACATCGTATCAGGTACAAGAAATTGGTGAAGTAAATCAGTTGATACTGGATACTGGAAGCAAAGAGACGAGTTTCATTTTTTCTGATCAGTCTTTACTTTTTCTTGCGACAATCGATACATCAATACAGCCGCGCGCTTGGCTTGCATGGATATCGTGCGTGGATCTGCCGTTTCATTAACCGTATGACCACCAGTACTACCCGGTCCTAGGCCATCCATGGCCATTTCCACGAAAGGTGCGGTGAAAGAAATATCAGCAGCCCCGGCATCTCGTGGATTTACTGCCGTTACATTTCCAAAACCAAGGTTACTGCTTACCCTATCAAAATAGTCTAACAATTCATAATTGCCAGCGACAGGAGCCAATGGTGGGTAACCTTCTCCAAAGGATAGCTCCGCTTTCGTTTGGGGCCGATGCTTGGCCACCACTTCCTTCATTACGTCTTGTGCATTCTTCAATTGCTCAGGTGAAATCGCTCGAATATCTCCTGTTGCTATTGCCTGCTTGGCTACAATATTACTTTTACCATAAGCGCTTCCTCCATCCATTTCTTTATCATGATCCAGGCTGGTTCCGCCCAAAATCATTCCTGGGTTGAAGGTTAGGTTTTGTTCATTTGAAAGTGCCTCATAAAAGCCATTGATAATTCTGGCAGCTTCATAAATGGCCCCTGCTCCAATTTCTTTTGTGAATATTTGTGATGAATGCGCTGGTACCCCTTCCACTTTTAATTCCCAGCCAGAAGAACTCCGCCTGGCTACTACAGCGGTTTTAGGATTTCCATCCCCATCCTCAAATCCAATGGCAATATCGGCAGCTTTAGCTGCATCAATCAAATCTTTTCGAGCTAAACTCAATGGTCTTCCACTCAACTCCTCATCTCCAGTCATTACAATAATAATGTTCATGTCTTTCAATGTGCCGGCATCCTTTAAAGCTTGCATGGCTTGTACAATCACCACGTCTCCGCCTTTCATATCTCCCACCCCTGGTCCACTCATGGTGGAGTCATTGATCATTTTAAAAGATTGAAATGGACTGGTCAATTCAAAGACGGTATCCAAATGACCAATCAGCAACATAGTTTTGCCTTTACCTTTGTGCTCAGCCACTAAGTGTCCTGATCTTCCCCATGCCTTTCCGTCAACCCATTTAGTTTCAAATCCAAGGGCATCGAGTTTCGCTTTAAAAATCATACCCACCTTTTTAACTCCCTCAAAATTCATGGAGCCACTATTAATATTCACTACCTCTTCGAGTAACTTAAGCGCCTCTTGCTGGTAAGCGTCCACAGAGGCGACAATTTTCTTTTCCGTTTTGGAAACCTGGGCATAAAGTGAAGTTGAAATAACTAGTGAAAATAGAATTAGAAATGGTTTCATGCGTCAACGAATTATTGAAAATACAAGTTAAGAGATGCGTGTAGAAAAGCCTAACCTACAATCCAATTCGAAGACTGAATTGCATTCCATAGTTTGAAGGGTACACATTTAAGTCAAGCTTACTGAGGTTCCTGTCCTTGTCTTTAACTTTATGAAGATGCGGAATGAGCCAACCCGTAAATGCGCCAACGGCATAGCCGGCCATCACATCAGTAGGAAAATGTTTACCAGCCGTCACTCTCAAGTAGGCGGTAATGGCAGGAATTGAGGAGGATACTGCCCATAGTGCCACCTTGGTTCCATTATTCATATTGGGGTGATAATTTGTAATCACTTTGGCCATAAAAAAAGCTGCAGCTGCCGTATGACTGGTGTGGCCAGAGAAGAAAGAGCGTCTTGACCTCTTGCCAGTTCTTTCATCAAGTGGAACCTCCGGATTGTACACAAGTGGCCTTGCTCTATTGACCGCATTTTTTACCGTATTAGTCACCCCAAAAGTGATGGCCATCACCTCTGCTGACATCGCCAATAGAGCCGTGATGTCCTGCTTGGTGTGGTGTTCCGATAATAGCAAGATTGGTAAAATGGTTACTCCAGTCCTAATAAAATCACTGGTAGTAGCATCTTGTGGCGAATAATTTTCAACTGCTTTTCTATCCAACGCATTGATTGACATTATGTTCAAATTACCAAGCTCCTGTACCGTATAAGGTTTGGTATCATTTAGTTCAGCAGCTAAAAAGCCAGTACCCAAAATCAGCCCCGAGGATACAATAAAGGGGATCTCATTTTTGAAATTTAATCGATATGGAGGGTTTTCTGCATGCGTATGATCTTTGCAGATGGAACAAAAATCAGATGTGGATTCCTGGGAACAAGCTGGTAGGTTTGAACCAAGCATGATAGCCATCCAGAAAGTAAATATGCGCATAAAATGCCACACGTAAAGATCAAGAAAAGAGTTGGCTGACGGCAACATGATTTCACTAAATAAACATTATACAAATGGTAAGTTAACGTTTCTTCTTTGCTTCCATTGCCTACCTTGTTGAGATTAATAAAATTCACTTTAACTTGATTAATCAACAAGTAAAACATGGACTTTGCGACCATCATAAAGGACA